>NZ_JBEYJD010000060.1:0-44548 GCF_040636125.1 Streptomyces sp. NPDC006733
CGGCCCCCCCCCGCGCCCCGGGCGGGGGGGAGCCCCTGGCCCCCACCCCCCCCCGCCCCCCCCCCCCCCGGGGGGCGGCCCCCCCCCCCCCCCCCCCGCCCGGGATCAGCGCTCGGCCGGCTCCTGGATCAGCTCTTCGAGCAGCCGGGCAGGGCGTCGGTCTTGTCGGCCTTGATGTTCTCCAGGGCCGCCATGGCGTCGTCCATGGTGCTCACCTTGACGAGGGTCAGGCCGGACGGGATGTCCTTGGCCGCCTCGGCGCAGTTGTCGGCCGGGGTGAGGAAGTACTGCGCGCCCTGGCCGCGCGCCCCGATCGTCTTGAGTCCGATGCCGCCGATCGGGCCGACCTTGCCGTCGTCGTCGATCGTGCCGGTGCCGGCCACGAACTTCCCGCCGGTCATGTCGCCCGGGGTGAGCTTGTCGACGATGCCGAGGGCGAACATCAGGCCCGCGCTCGGGCCGCCGACGTCGGCCAGCTTGATGTCGATGGTGAACGGGAACAGGTGCTCGACACCGGCCTGGATCCCGACGACCGCCCGCGCCTTGCCCTCGTCGGTCGACTTCCGGGTGGTGACCACGACCTGCTGCGTCGCCGTCTCCTTCTTCTTCGCCGCCGCCTCGGGGATGACGGTGAACGTGACGTTCTGACCCGGCTGGTGCTTGGTGACGAGCTTGGCGACGTCGCCCGGGTTCTTCACCTCGGTGCCGTCCACCGCCTTGATCACGTCGCCCGCGTGCAGCTTGCCCTCGGAGGCGCTGTCCTTGACGACCACGCCGACGATGACGCGCGAGGAGACCGGGATGTTCAGCCTCTTGAGCGCGGCGACCTTGGCGCTGTCCTGGGACTGGGTGAACTCCTCGGCGTTCTGCTGGTCGGCCTGCTCGGCCGTCTGGCCCTGCGGGTAGAGGGTGTCGTGCTCGACGACCTTCTCGTCATGGCCGATCCAGCCCACCACGGCTTCCACCAGGTTCATCCGGTACTCCGCGCCCGTGACCCGCACCGTGGTCATGTTCAGGTGACCGGTCGTCGGATACGTCGGGTGCCCGGAAATCTGCAGGACCGGTTCACCCCCGTGGTCGCCCAGGGTGTTGACGGTCGGCCCGGGAGACATCTCGGCGTAGGGAGCCGGAGTCAGGAGCGCGACGCACAGCAGCGCTATCAGCGTCATGGTCGCGGCGATCAGCGTCGCGGTGCGGCGTGGCATGCCACGAATGTACGGGACCGGTCCGACAAGCGGCCCGCTGGGCCGGTCGGCGGTGGCGGGGATGCCGGAGGCCCGACTATCCGGAATGGGACTTCTGCATCGCCTCGCGGAACCGCTCGTAGTCCGCGAGCGAGGATCCGTCCCCGGTGGCACGGGTACGTGCCGCCCAACTGCCCCAGACAGTAGCGACGAGCACGGCGACAAGCGGAATGAGCAACCAAGCCAGCGCTGCCATGAAGTACTCCCGACCCGCGAACGCCGAATATGGACCTATGAGCAGATTAACCACCCAGTAGGACAACGGTCGGGGCGGGTCAGGAGTTACGCAACCGGAGGGCGGCCAGGCGTGGGCCGGACGGCCCAACCGCGCCGGCGCTACGCGCCGACCCGCCCACCCGTCGCCCGACCACCACCCCTGTCGGACGGCGCTACGCGCCGACCCACTCTTCCTGACCATCCGCGAAGGTCTGGTGCTTCCAGATCGGGACCTCGGCCTTGAGCTCGTCGATCAGCCGGCGGCAGGCCGCGAACGCCTCGCCGCGGTGCGGGCACGAGACTGCCACGACCACCGCCAGATCGCCCACTCGGAGGTCACCCACACGGTGGACGGCCGCCAGCGCGCGCACCGGGAACTCCGCCGCGACCTTCTCCGCGATCCGCCGCATCTCCGCCTCCGCGGTGGGGTGCGCGGAGTAGCCGAGGCCCGTCACGGCCGCGCCGGAACCGCCGTCGTGGTCCCGTACGGTCCCGACGAACAGCGCCGTGCCCCCGGCCTCCTCGTGCCCGACGGCCGCGAAGACCTCGTCCACGGACAGGGGCGTGTCGCGGATCTCCAGGAGCCGGATCGGGTTCTGCGCGTCAGCGTGCGTCGGTGCCATGCGGCACATGCTGCCTCATCAGCCCGCGATGCGGAAGTTCGATTCCGGCAGCCCGACCGCAGCGTCCGGCGGCTGCCGCCCCCGGGTCCCGCCCCGGATCCGACCCCTAGATGCCGCGCCGCTTGCGGGCCCGGCGCACCAGGGCGGCCGTGCCCACCAGGGCGACCGTCGCGCCCGCCGCGCCCAGGGTGGTGGCGTCCTTGCGGCCGAGGCGGCGGCCGGCGACGGAGTTGCGGCCCGCGACCTCCTCCAGGAGCTGCGCGAGCACCTCCTCGTTGGTCCACTGGGGCCGCCAGCCCGCCTCGTGCAGCCGGCTGCCGCTGACCACCCAGGGGTGCATCGTGTACGCCAGGTCGCCGGCCGGGGACGGGGTCAGGCCGAGGCGGTGCAGCCGCGAGGCGGCGCCGAAGGCGATGGCCGGCGGCAGCTCCATACGGCGGATGCCCGACAGCTCCTCGACCTCCTCCTGCTCCAGCCAGCCGTCGCAGCCGACGGCCATCTCCCCGTCGACCTTCTCCAGGACGGCGTACTCCAGCGCCGACACCAGGTCCTCGACGTGGCAGAACTGCCAGCAGGGGCGGCTGCCCGCCACCACGAGGAGCCGCGGCGACTCGAAGTACCTGGTCAGCGCGGTGTCCGTGCCGCCGACGAGGACGGCGGGGCGCAGGATCGTCACGTTCAGCCCGGGGTGGGCGCGCGGGGCGCGGCGGCCCAGCCGTTCGATCTCCAGCAGGTCGTCGACGAAGCTCGCCTCGGCGGTGGCCCGCAGCGGGGCGTCCTCCGCGAGCGGAACGTCGTTGTCGGCCTGGGCGCCGTAGACCATCGCCGACGTGCACAGCACCGCCCGGCGCACCCCGGCGGCGGCCGCCGCGGTGAGCACCGTCTGCGTGCCGCGCACGTTGAAGGCCGTACGCGCCTTGGGGTCGGACTCCAGATCGAGGTCGAGCCCCAGGTGGACGACGACGTCGACACCGCGCAGCTTCTCCGCGATGGCCGGGTCGCGTACGTCGAGGACCCGCCAGGTCGCTCCTGGCACGTCCCCACGGCGCTCGTCGATCGCGACGACCTTCTTGACGTCGTCCGAATCGACGAGCCGCAGGGCCAGCAGATGGCCGAGGCCGGACGCCGCACCGGTGATCGCCACCACAGGGCCCGCGGGGGCCTTGGACGGGCTCCGCTCTGGGCGAACGTGTGCTTCTGGGGAACTCACCGGGTGTCTCCCACGGTTGTTTCTGGTACGAGGTGCGCACTTGCTACGCAGCCATCCTGCCTGACTGGTGTCTAGGCTGGAGGTACAGCCCACAACACACCGCCCCACAGACAGCCCCCAACACATAGAGCCGAGGAAACCCGTGAGCGACCACCCATTCGGATTCGGCGTCCCTCCGGAGGAGCCCGAGGACGGGGACGAGGGCAAGAAGCAGGGCCCCGGCGGATCGGGGCAGGGGCCTGCCAACAACCCCTTCGGCTTCGGTGGCGTGAATCCCTTCGGCGGCGCCGGCGGCGACAACCCCTTCGCCGCGATGTTCGGCTCCCTGAACCCCAACGACCTCGGTGCCGCCTTCCAGCAGCTCGGCCAGATGCTGTCCTACGAGGGCGGCCCGGTGAACTGGGACATGGCGAAGGACATCGCGCGCCAGACGGTCGCGCAGGGCACCTCGGACGGGGTGAAGGACGCGAGCGTGGGCCCGGCCGAGCGCGCCTGGGTCTCCGAGGCCGTCCGGCTCGCCGACCTGTGGCTGGACGGGGCGACGTCGCTGCCGTCCGGTTCGGGCAGCGCCGTGGCGTGGAGCCGCGCCGAATGGGTCGAGGCGACCCTGCCGGCGTGGAAGGAGCTGGTGGACCCGGTCGCGGAACGGGTCGGCGCCGCCATGGGCGATGTGCTGCCCGAGGAGATGCAGGCCATGTCCGGGCCGCTGCTCGGCATGATGCGCTCCATGGGCGGGGCGATGTTCGGCAGCCAGATCGGCCAGGCGCTGGGCACCCTGGCGGGTGAGGTGGTCGGCTCCACGGACGTGAGCCTTCCGCTCGGCCCGGCCGGCAAGGCCGCGCTGCTGCCCGCGAACATCGCGGCCTTCGGCGAGGGCCTGGGCGTCCCGCAGGAGGAGGTGCGGCTCTACCTGGCGCTGCGTGAGGCCGCCCACCAGCGGCTCTTCGCCCATGTGCCGTGGCTGCGGGCCCACCTGTTCGGCGCGGTCGAGGGGTACGCCCGCGGCATCAAGGTCGACACGACCAAACTGGAGGACGCGGTCGGCCAGCTCGACCCGTCGAACCCCGAGGCCATGCAGGAAGCGCTGGCGCAGGGCATGTTCCAGCCCGAGGACACCCCCGAGCAGAAGGCGGCCCTGGCCCGGCTGGAGACGGCGCTCGCGCTCGTCGAGGGCTGGGTGGACGCGGTCGTGCACGCCGCCGCGGCCCCGCACCTGCCGTCCGCCGCCGCGCTGCGCGAGACGCTGCGCCGCCGCCGGGCGACCGGTGGCCCCGCCGAGCAGACGTTCGCGACGCTCATCGGTCTGGAGCTGCGCCCGCGCCGGCTGCGCGACGCCTCCCGGCTGTGGGCCTCGCTGACCGACGCCCGCGGTGTCGACGGGCGGGACGGGCTGTGGGAGCACCCGGACATGCTGCCCACCGCCGAGGACCTGGACGATCCGGACGGCTTCGTGCACCGCGAGACCGCCGACTTCTCCGAGCTCGACAAGATGCTCGGCGAGGCCGCCGAGAAGCGCCTGTCCAAGGGCGACGCGGACAAGAACGACACGCCGACCGACCGCCCGAAGGGCGACGACAGCAAGGACGACGAGGGCAAGTGAGTCTGCACGCGGACGCGGCGCGCGTCCTGAAGGAGTGGGACGCGCCCGACGCCGGCCAGGAGAAGCTGCGGCTGGCCTACCTCGACCACCTCGACAGCGCCCCCGAGGGAATGTGGAAGGCGTCGCAGCCGGGCCACATCACCGCCAGCGCGCTGGTGGTCGACCCGGGGACCGGGCGGGTGCTGCTGACCCTGCACAAGAAGCTGCGGATGTGGCTGCAGATGGGCGGCCACTGCGAGCCGGAGGACGCCACACTGGCGGCCGCCGCGCTGCGCGAGGCCACCGAGGAGTCCGGCATCGCCGGGCTGGAGCTGCTCCGTCCGGAGCCGGTGAACCTGGACCGGCACCTGACGCCGTGCGCCTGGCACCTGGACGTGCAGTACGCGGCAATCGCGCCGCCCGGCGCGGTCGAGGCGATCAGCGAGGAGTCGCTGGACCTGCGCTGGTTCGGCTACGACGAGGTCGGCTCGGTCGCCGACGGTTCGGTGGAGACACTGCTGGCCCGGACCCGCGCGCTGCTCTGAGCCGCTGCCGGGCCGTGCCCGCGCGCTGCTTCGAGGCGGCGCGCGGGCACGGGCCGTGCCGTGGACCGGCTCAGCGGTTGTTGGTCCAGATGTTGCCCTGGTTCTGGGCGTGGGCGCCCTGCTGGCCCACCCCGAACTGGGCGCGCAGGCCCTGGCCGATCTGCGCGTTCTGCGGCGGCATCAGCTCGCTGGGCTGGACCAGGACGTATCCCTGGCCCACGAAGTTGAGCTCCCAGCCCTCGCCGGTGTTGCCGCGCCGGCGGTAGACCGACGAGCTGCTGGTCTGCGCCTGCATCTGCACCCGCAGCGAGGACGACCAGGCGACCACCGCGTCCGCGTCGCAGGAGACGTACTTGTCCGGGGTGACCGGCATCAGCAGCGGCTTGCCGGAGGTCATCAGCGCGACCTTGCCCTGGCCCGAGATGTTCAGGTTGTAGGCGCCGGTGCCGGACAGGCCGAACTGGCTGTCCACGGCGATCACGTCCCAGTGCAGCCCGGAGTCGAGGGCGAGCACGTAGGCGCTGTCCACGGTGAGGCCGTCGTGGTCGACGTCCACCACGTGGATGTGCTGCGCCAGGTTGGCGAGGTAGACCGTGCCCTGCCCGGAGCAGCGCATCAGGTCCAGGCCCTCGCCGGTGGCCATCCGCGCGCCGCGCTGGTTGCGCGACTGGAACTCGCCGTCGAATTCGATCATGCCCTGGTAGGCGACCATCGCGCCCTTGCGGGCGAGGCAGTCACGGCCGGAGTTGCCCTCCAGCTTGACCCGCAGCAAGTACGGGTTCTGGAGTGCGTAGAGGTCGTTCGACTGGACCTCGGTGTTCGCGAAAAGCGGGCTCTGCATATCGGTCGCTCCCCCTCAGCCCCGTGCCCGGAGGCGGTCTGTGCTGTCCTCGCTGGGCTGTACGACGACGAAGCCCTGGCCGGAGAACGCGATCTGGAACGCCTCGCCGCTGCCCCGCCCGATCAGGGAGGACGCCTTGAAGCTGCGCTTGGCCTTCATCTTCAGCCCCGACGACCAGGCCACGAGTGCGTCCGGGTCGACGTAGGTCTCGTCGGCGCCGCTTCCGCAGTCGACGACGATCGGTGTGCCGCGGGAGGTGATGGCGACCCAGCCGGTGCCCTTGACCCCCACGTTGAACAGGCCCTGGCCGGCGAACTTGGCGAGCCCCTTGACCCGCTCGACGCCCCACTGCAGGTGCGCGTCGAAGGCGAGCAGGTTGGTGCCGTTGACCGACAGGGACTCGTTGTTGAGGTTGACGCACACCACGTCGGCGCCGTAGTCGGCCAGGTAGAGCAGGCCGTCCCCGGTGCACTTCATCAGGGGCGCGCCCTCACCGGTGAGCCACTGCGAGGCCATCTGCCGGACGGCGGGCGGGTTGGGCTCGTACTGGACGAAGCCCTCGTAGGCGACCATCGAGCCGGTGCGGGCGAACAGGTCCTGGCCGGTCTGCATGGCGACCTTGAGCATCGCCGAGCCGTGCGTGTCCATCCGGGCGGTCACCGGGGCCGGTGCGTAGCCCGCGATCATCTGCTGGTCCATGTGCGGGTCACACCTCGTAGGGCTGGACGACGATGAAGTTGCCGGGAGCGCCGCGGAACTGCAGGTTCACGGTCTCTCCGCTGTGGCCGGGGTAGGCGTTCCTGCGCAGCCGGACCTGGCTGGAGATGATCACCTGGGACGCCGCCGACCAGGCGACGATCGCGTTGCAGTCCGCGTATGTGGTCGGGGTGACCGGCAGCACCACGGGGGTGCCGTGGGTCTTGACGATGATCGTCCCGGTGCCCTGGAACTGCATCGTGAAGAGCGCGCCGCCGGGGATGCCGTGGCCCTCGATCCTGCGCACCTCGTACTGCAGGGTCTCGTCGAACGCGAGCACGTTCTCCGAGGAGACGCAGATGGCGTCGCCCTGGAGTTCGATCGGGTGCAGATGGGCGCCGTTCTCCGCGAAGAAGACCTGGCCCTGGCCGGTGCAGCGCATCAGCTGCATCTCCTGGCCGGTGGCGCCGCCGACGATCCGGCCGGCGAAACCCGCGCCCTTGTAGCTGTACTCGACCTTGCCCTGGTAGAGCACCATGCTGCCCTGGCGGGCGAGCACCGGCTGCCCGCCGGCCTGCGAGAGGTCGACCCGCATCATCTTGTTGTTCTGCTGCGTCCACCGCTGGCCGGTGGGCGTCTCGCGGAACTTCTGCAGCGCGCCGGAGATCCCGCCCACCGGCTGGCCCGCCTGCGGCTCGCCGTACGGTGCCGGCTGGCCGGGGACCTGGCCGAACTGGGGCTGGCCGGGCGGCTGACCGAACTGGGGCTGGCCCGGCGGCTGCGCGTACTGCGGCGGGCCGGGGGGCTGGCCGAACTGCTGGCCCGGGGGCGGTCCCGGCGGCGGGACCTGGCCGAACTGCGGCGGGGTGGCCAGCGGCGCGACCATGGTCGGCTGCTGGTGTATCGACGGGTTGCCCGGGGGCGGCGCGAAGCCCTGCGCGGCGGCCGGCTGCGGAGCGCCGAACGCGGGCGCGGGCTGCGGGGGGCCGGGCGGAGCACCGAAGGAGGGGGCGGGCGCGGCACCGCCGGGCGGCGGCGCGAAGCCGGGGGCGCCGCCCTGCTGCGGCGGCGCGGCGGCCGGCGCCTCCTCGGCGACCTCGCCGCCGAAGTTGCGCAGCAGCGCGTCCAGCCCGCCGTCGAAGCCCTGGCCGACGGCGGCGAAGCGCCACACGTCCTTGAGGTAGATGTCGGCGAGCATCACCGCACGCTCGGTGGTGAACTCGGCACCGGTGAATCCGTAGCGCGCGACTTCCTCACCGCCGGCGACGATCCGGATGTACCCCGGGCCCACCTGCGACATCTGGCCGTTGCCGTCGACGGTCGCGGTGAAGGAGAGCTTGCGGATCTTGGGGGGAATCCGGTCGAGCGTGACGCGGAAGGACTCGCTGTCCCCCGCCTGCGCGCCGAGCTGCTGGATGGATTCCTCGGGCGACTTGGGCTGGTTGAAGAAGATGAAGTAGCTGTCGTCGGACAGCTGCTCCTTCTCGTCGAGCCCGAAGCAGCTGATGTCGAACGACAGGCCGGGTCCGGCGATCTGCACACCGATGTACAGATCCGTCCCCGCCGTGAGATCACTGATCTTGGCCTTGTGGCCACGTTGGAATTCCCTGGCCATACGAACGACCGTCCCCCATCCCGTAAATACATGTGCGTTGCGACAGGCTAGCCCCTGGCCCCGACAGCGGCTATTCCTCGCGGACGGTCGGAAGCTGCGGCAGCCGACCTGCCGCCACGACGCCCTCCAGGTACCCGCGGGCCCGCTCGGTCCGCGGGTACGACTCCAGCAGCTTCCAGAAGCTCGGGCCGTGGCCCGGCACCAGCAGATGCGCGAGTTCGTGCAGCAGAACGTAGTCGATGACGTACTCGGGCATGCCCTGCAGCCGGTGCGAGAGGCGGATGCTGCCCTCGGAGGGGGTGCAGGATCCCCAGCGCGAGTTCTGGTTGGTGACCCAGCGGACCGAGTCCGGCTCCGCGCGGGCGTCCAGGTACTGCTCGGAGAGCTGGGCGGCGCGCGCGGAGAGCTCGTCGTCGCCCAGGATCCGTTTGCTCTCCTGCGCCGCGAGTTTCTCGAGCATCACCGTCACCCAGCGTTGCTCCTCGGCGACCGACATCCGGGCCGGGATGAGGACCACGGTGCGGTCGCCCTCGCGGTAGGCCGAGACCGTCCGGCGCCTTCGGGCGCTGCGGCGCACTTCGACCTCACTCGTCCGGGAGGTGAGGGACTGCTGGCTGGAGAGGTCATGCGCTGGGTCGGCGGACACGCTCCGACGTTACCGGGTGGGGGTCCGGGAAGTCCCGTCCCCAGGCCGGTTGGCGCGGGAATCCCCTCGCTTCGTGCGCATATTGAACGACTGTCCCCCACAACCTGTGGATAACTTTTCGTCACCGTCGGCGCTCACGCGCATTCTGTGATCACCGCACTACAGGCGTGCCAAATCCAATGATCTTGAATGAATTCGCGGGCTTCCATCGGAGGTGATCATGCGGCCGGGAGGATGAGCGATTGCTCACAACCCCCATCCCGACCTTTGCGGGGGTGGCGTCGAGGGCATGGGTGGGGTGGGCCCGCTCCCGGTGCCCGGCGACGTCGGACGCGGTTGCGGTTGCGGCGTGGGAAGTGCCGTGAGGGCGGTGCTGCCCGCCGCGCCGCGAGTGCGGAGAGGCACAATGGCCACGAGACCGACGGGAAAGAGGAGCGCATGTCTGATCTTCCTCGTAAGGCGGTGACTCGCACCGCGAAACTGGCCGCGCTCCCCCTGGGGTTCGCGGGCCGCGCCACACTCGGGCTGGGCAAGCGGCTGGGCGGTCGTCCCGCCGAGGTCGTCGCGACCGAGCTGCAGGAGCGGACGGCCGAGCAGCTGTTCAAGGTGCTCGGCGAGCTCAAGGGCGGGGCCATGAAGTTCGGCCAGGCCCTGTCGGTGTTCGAGGCCGCGCTGCCCGAGGACGTGGCCGGTCCGTACCGCGCCGCCCTCACCAAGCTGCAGGACTCCGCGCCCCCGATGCCCGCGAGCACCGTGCGCAAGGTCCTCGCCGAGCGGCTGGGTCCCGACTGGCGGAAGCTGTTCACGTCGTTCGACGAGACCCCGGCCGCCGCCGCCTCGATCGGCCAGGTGCACCGCGCCGTCTGGCACGACGGCCGGGCGGTGGCGGTGAAGGTGCAGTACCCGGGCGCCGGCGCCGCCCTCCTCTCCGACCTGGCCCAACTGGGACGGGTGGCACGCCTGTTCGGTCCGATGATCCCGGGCATGGACATCAAGCCGCTCATCGCCGAGATGCGCGACCGGGTCTCGGAGGAGCTGGACTACGAGCTGGAGGCGGCCGCCCAGCAGGCGCACGCCACGGAGTTCGCCGACGACCCCGACGTCCTGGTGCCCCAGGTGGTCCACCAGGCCGACCAGGTCCTGGTCACCGAGTGGATGGACGGCGTGCCCATGGCCGAGGTGATCGCCAAGGGCACCCCGGAGCAGCGGGACCGGGCCGGCCAGCTGCTGGCGCTCTTCCTGTTCGCGGGCCCGGCGCGTACCGGGCTGCTGCACGCCGACCCGCACCCGGGGAACTTCCGGCTGATGGTGGACGACGGCCCCGCCAAGGGCTGGCGGCTGGGCGTGCTGGACTTCGGGACGGTGGACCGGCTGCCCGACGGGCTGCCGCTGCCGATCGGCACCGCGCTGCGCCTCGCGCTGGAGGACGACGCGGAATCGGTGCACGCGCTGCTGCGCCAGGAGGGCTTCGTCCGGCCGTCGATCAAGCTGCGCCCGGACGCGGTGCTGGACTACCTGCGGCCGATCATCGAGCCGGCCGGGTCCGAGGAGTTCACCTTCACCCGCGGCTGGATGCGAGCGCAGGCGGCGCGGATCGCCGATCCGCGCTCGCCCGCCCACCAGTTGGGCAAGCAGCTGAACCTGCCGCCGGCGTACCTGCTGATCCACCGCGTGACGCTGAGCACCATCGGCGTCCTGTGCCAACTGGGCGCGACGGTGCGGCTGCACGACGAGCTGCTGGAGTGGTTGCCGGGCTTCGACGCCGGTGGGGCGGCCGAGTCGGCGTGACCGTTCAGCGGCCCGCTACCACCAGGAGGAGTCGAGACGGCCTTCGATGCTGCGGAGGTTCTCCCGGCCGCACCGGTCACAGAAATAGACGCGCCGGCTGTTCTCCACGGAGCAGGTCCAGGTGATCGGGAGCCCCTCCTCGACGGTGCCGCAGCGCGCGCACGTCGTCGTCCGGGCAGTTTCGACCCGGTCGTGCTGAGTCTTCTGGTCCACTGGGCGACGATACCTCCGAGTAGCCGCCAAAGTTCGTAACGCACCGCGGGGCCGGTCCATTCGGACCGGCCCCGCGGTGTTCGCTGTGGCACGGAAGGGTGGAACTCGGCCGTCACGGGGCGGCCGTTGACGCGTGGCTACCGCTTCTTACTGCATGACGGCCATCGCCAGCGCGCGGCGGGCGCGCAGCGAGACTCGTTCGGCCCGGCGCTGCAGTCGGCGTGCCGACACCAGTCGAAGGGCCTGACGTTCGTGCTCGGCCTCGTAGAGGCGTTGTTGCATATGGGCACGTGCCAAGGCTTCTGGCATGAGTTGCATCTCGGTGTTCCTGTTCTGGCGGGCGCTGCGGGCGCCGGAAGTGTGTCGTGCGGCTTCGGTGGCGTGCGCCACATCTGTGGAGGGGTTCATGGGGACCTGCTTCTCGGGGTCGTGCGTCACGGGTCGGTCGATGGTTCCTACGGTGCTGGTGTTCACACCGCTACTGCGTTCTTGCGCGGACGGCCACGGGGCCGCTTGCGGGCTACGACGACGCCCTGGATGAAGAGCTCTCCACCCCAGACGCCCCAGGGCTCCCGGCGGTCCTTCGCACCGGCGAGGCAGGCCTCGCGGACGGGACAGGTCTGGCACAGCGTCTTGGCGTACTCGACGTCGGCCGGGGACTCCGCGAAGAAGACCTCCGGGTCGTAGGTCCGGCAGGGGACGGGTACACCGAGGCGCTCGATTTCGTCATCGAGCTCGGTCAGGGGCAGCAACGGGACCTCCGAGTGGACCGCGGGCGGGGGAAGCGGGTCTGTGGGCGATACGGACGGGGCGTGCTGGGTGGCAGGCACGGTCGTGGTGTTCCTCGTCTGTCTGGTCCGGCCGGTGGGCCGGTTGTTTCGGCTGGAGAAAACAGAAGGGCCGCGGATCCCGGTCTGGGATTCCGCGGCCCTGGAAGGTGCCGGTCTGATCGTCGATCAGACTGGATCGCTCCAGGGTTCGAGCCCGCGGTAGGCCCACATCGAGAGGTGCTGCTGCTTCTGTCCATTTGTGCTGTAACCGGCACCGCCGGACGTAAAGACGTGGGCCGGGGCCTTCGTCTCCACTACTGCCGGTGCCTTGGTCGCTCGCTCGCTGCGCTCACGGATGGAAAGATCCGCGGCGGCAGCCAGACGCAGAGCCTTGGCTCCGGACATACCGGTGCCGGGCAGCGGGGCGCCGAGCGTGCAGGTGGCGATGACGACCGGACGATCGGTCAGTTTCACGTTCTTGATCTTGATGGTCACGGGTCTTCGCCTCCTCTCGGCGTCTCGTAGGGCTTGTGTGCTTACTCAGTACATCACGATCTCACCGGCTCTTGGAAGAGCCTCAGTGACCGTGCTCCGGAAGGCTATGGGGACTTCCGCGCCGTGCGCAAACTATTTTTCGGGTTCTTCTGCAACAGGTTCGTCACCGGGTCCACCGGCGGGTTCTCCGCCGGTGCACAGGGCCAGGACCTCGGCGCCGTACTTGTCCAGCTTTCGGCTGCCGACCCCGGCGATCGCCGAGAGCTCGGCCGCCCCCTCCGGCCTGACCTCGGCGATGGCCAGCAGGGTCTTGTCGGTGAAGACGCAGTACGCCGGCTGCCCCAGTTCCCGGGCCTGCTCCGCGCGCCAGTCGCGCAGCCGCTCGTACAGCCCCTCGTCCAGGTCCGACGGGCAGTCCTCGCACCGCATCAGCTTGATCTCGCCGGCCTCGGACAGGGTGCGGCCGCAGACCCGGCAGCGCACCGGGCCGCGCTTGCGCCGGGCGGCGGCCGCGCCGCGCTCGATGCCGCCGCCACCGGCCGCGAAGCGGTTGCCGGTGCCGCGCGTCGCGGAACCGGGCCGCAGGCCGTCCAGGAAGCGGGAGGGCTTGCGGGAGGCCCGGCCGCCCGGCGAGCGGGAGAGCGCCCAGGACAGGAAGAGGTGGAGCCGGGCCCGGGTGACGCCGACGTACAGCAGCCGGCGCTCCTCCTCGACCTGCTCGTCGGTCTTGGCGTAGGTGATCGGCATCATGCCCTCGGTCAGGCCGACGAGGAACACCGCGTCCCACTCCAGGCCCTTCGCGGCGTGCAGGGAGGCGAGCGTGACGCCCTCGACCGTCGGGGCGTGCTGGGCGCTCGCCCGCTCGTCCAGCTCCGCGACGAGGTCGGACAGGGTGGCCTCGGGGCGGGCCAGCGCGAAGTCGTCGGCGAGCCGGACCAGCGCGGCCAGCGACTCCCAGCGGTCCCGGACGGCGCCCGACCCGGCGGGCGCCTCGGGCGACCAGCCGCGGGAGCCCAGGACGGCCCGCACGTGCTCCGGCAGCTCCGCGTCCGCCATCCCGGGGTCGGAGCCGGCGCCGGCGCGGGCGGCGCCGCGCAGCAGCAGCCCGGCCTCGCGGACCTCCGGCCGTTCGAAGAACCGCTCCGCGCCCCGCAACTGGTACGGCACCCCGGCGTCGGCGAGCGCCTGCTCGTAGACCTCGGACTGGGCGTTGATGCGGTAGAGGATGGCGATCTCGCTGGGCCGCACCCCGCCGGCGACGAGCTCCTTGATCCGGCGGGCGGTGCCCTCGGCCTCGGTGGGCTCGTCCACGTACTCGGTGTAGCCGGGCTCGGGGCCCGGCTCGCGCTGCGAGACCAGCTCCAGCCGGTGCTGCGCCGCCTGGCCCCTGGCCTGGGCGAGCAGCCCGTTGGCCAGCTGGACGACCTGCGGGGTGGAGCGGTAGTCCCGGACGAGCTTCACGACGGTGGCCCCGGGGTGCCGGGTCCGGAAGCCGAGCAGGTAGTCCGGGGTGGCGCCGGTGAAGGAGTAGATGGTCTGCGAGGCGTCGCCGACGACGCAGATGTTGTCCCGCCCGCCGAGCCACAGGTCCAGCAGCCGCTGCTGGAGCGGGCTGACGTCCTGGTACTCGTCGACGACGAAGTGCTGGTACTGGGAGCGGATGGTGTCCGCGACATCGGGGCGCTCCTGGAGGACGCCCACGGTGAGCAGCAGCACGTCCTCGAAGTCGATGACGCCGCGGTCCCGCTTGAGCTGCTCGTACGTCGTGTAGATCTTCGCGATCTCCGCCGGGTCCCGGGGGACGTCGCGGCCGGCCTTCGCGGCGGCCGCCGGATAGTCCTCGGGGACGGTCTGGGTGACCTTGCACCACTCGATCTCGCCCGTCACGTCCCGCAGCTCGCTGCGGTCCAGCCGGATCCGGCAGCGCGCGCCGGCCTCGGCGACGAGCTGGACCTTGCGCTCGACGAGCCGCGGCATCTCGCCGCCGATGGCGCGCGGCCAGAAGTACTGGAGCTGGCGCAGGGCGGCGGAGTGGAACGTACGGGCCTGGACGCCGCCCGCGCCGAGCTGGCGCAGCCGGCCGCGCATCTCCCCCGCCGCGCGGGCGGTGAAGGTGACCGCGAGCACGCTGCCGGGCTGCAGTATCCCCGCCCGCACCCCGTAGGCGATCCGGTGCGTGATCGCACGGGTCTTGCCCGTGCCGGCCCCGGCCAGCACGCAGACCGGCCCCGTCAGCGAGGTCGCGACCTCGCGCTGCTCGGGGTCGAGCCCGTCGAGCACGGCGTCGGGGGAGTCCGGCACTGCCGGGAAGAGCGAGGTGTGCGTTGGTGCGGTCACCCCGCCATGCTGCCAGGTCCGCGGAGGCGGCCGGGAAAGTTATCCACAGCCGGGGTGTGATGGTCCGACCGCGGACGGTGGGAAACCGGTGGCGGTGGGGGCCGCAGGAATGTCCGGAGCGGGGTAGGCGTTGACGCGATCGAAGATTTCACCTGCGTGTGAGGAGCGGACACCCATGTCGGGCACTGTGACGATGTACAGCACCACCTGGTGCGGCTACTGCCGTCGGCTCAAGGGCCAGATGGACCGCGAGGGCATCGGCTACACGGAGATCAACATCGAGAACGACCCGGAGTCCGCGGCGTTCGTCGAGAAGGTCAACAACGGCAACCAGCTGGTCCCGACCGTGCTGTTCCCCGACGGCTCGGCGCTGCCCAACCCGTCGCTGGCGCAGGTCAAGCAGAAGCTCGGCGTCTGATCCTCGACGTCTGATCGGGCCGGGCCCGCAGGGCCCCGCCCCACCCGCATCCGCCGGGGCGCGACCGCGCCCCGGCGGAGTGCTGTCCGGCCCCGTGCGGGTCCGTCAGCCGGCTGCCGGGAACGGGGCGCCGTACCAGAGCTCCATCAGGCGGGCGGCGATCGAGATGCCGCCGGGCGGCAGGATCTCCCCGGACTCGATGCCCTTGCGCAGGTCCTCGCGGGAGAACCAGCGGGCCTCGTGGATCTCCTCACCGTCGACCTGGATGTCCGGCGAGGTGGCGCGGGCCATGAACCCGAGCATCAGGCTCGACGGGAAGGGCCACGGCTGGCTCGCGACATATGTCACGTCGCCGACCGCCACTCCCGCCTCCTCCGCCGTCTCGCGCACCACGGCCTGCTCCAGCGACTCGCCGGGCTCCACGAACCCCGCCAGCGTCGAGAACCGGCCCTCCGGCCAGTGCGCCTGGCGGCCCAGCAGCGCGCGGTCCTGGTCGTCCGTCACCAGCATGATCACTGCGGGGTCGGTGCGCGGGTAGTGCTCGGCGCCGCACGCCTGGCAGCGCCTGATGTGGCCGGCGGCGGCGATGACCGTGCGCTCGCCGCAGCGGGAGCAGAAGCGGTGCGCCCGCTGCCAGTTCTCCAGCGCCACGGCGTGCACCATCAGGCCGGCCTCCAGCGGGGAGAGCAGCCCGGCCACCTCGCGCAGCCCCGCCGCCCGCGCCACGTCGTCCATCCGGCCCGGCAGGCTGTCCTTCTGCAGCGCGAAGTACCGCACGCCGTCGTCGCCGATGCCGAGGAAGTAGCGGTGGGTCTCGGTCTCGGGCGCGTCGAAGGCCGGGACCATGACCAGCTCGGTGCGGCCGTCCTTCTCCTCGACCAGCACCTGGCCGCCGGAGACGACGAAGACCCGGGTCGTCGGGTGGCTCCAGGCCGCGGCCAGCCAGGCCTCGTCGAGCCGGTGGTGAGCGGCGCGGTCCACGGCCGCGTGGGCAAGGGTCAGCGGCTGGGTGGACAGGTCGATCTCGGACAAGGCTGCTTCCAACTCCCCGTGCGTACGTGCGGTACGCGGTAGCGCGGCTGTCGTGGTCGGTGACCGGTGTCGGTGGGGCGCGCCGGCGGAACCGGCGGCGTCACCCGGTGGCCCGGTCGGCGGCGGGGCGCCAGTTCTCGGCGAGGTCGCCCCAGAGGTAGGCGGCGGTCTCCACACCCTTGAACAGCAGGTCGAGCTCGACCTTCTCGTTCACCGAGTGCCAGCCGTCGGACGGAACGGAGATCCCCAGGAACAGCACCGGCACGTCCAGCACGTCCTGCAGATCGGCGGCGGGGCCCGAGCCGCCCTCGCGGGTGAAGAGGATCTCCTGCTGGAACGCCCGGCCCATCGCCCGGACGACCGACTGCAGCGCCGGGTGGTCGAGCGGGGTCAGGCAGGGGCGGGTGGTGCCCCAGAACGTGACCTCGTGGCGGATGCCCTCCGGGAGCCGGGCGGCGACCCAGTCGGTGACGAGCTGCTGCACCGCGTCCGCGTCCTGCCCGGCGACCAGCCGGAAGGACAGCTTCAGGTGGGCCGAGGCCGGGACGATGGTCTTGCCGCCGGGGCCCTGGTAGCCGCCGTACATGCCGTTGACCTCGGCGGTCGGCCGGGCCCAGATGCGCTCCAGGGTGGTGTGGTCCACCTCGCCGAGCGCCCCGTGGGACTTGGCGGTGCTCAGCCACTTCGACTCCTCGAACGGCAGCGCCGCGAAGAGCTTCCGCTCCCGGTCGGTCAGCTCGACGACCCCGTCGTAGAACCCCGGGATCGCCACCCGCCGGTCGTCGTCGTGCAGCGCGGCGACCAGCCGGGCGGCCTCGGTGGCGGGGTTGGGCACCGCTCCGCCGAACGAACCCGAGTGGATGTCCTGGTCCGGCCCGTACAGGTCGATCTGGCAGTCGGCCAGGCCGCGCATGCCGGTGCAGACGGTCGGGGTGTCCTCCGACCACATCCCGGTGTCGGAGACGATCACCGCGTCGCAGGCCAGCCGGTCGGCGCGCTGCTGGATCAGCTTCAGGAAGTTCGGCGAACCGGACTCCTCCTCACCCTCGATCAGCAGCTTGAGGTTGACGGCGGGCGCGGTCCTGCCCGTCGCGGCCAGGTGGGCGCGCAGGCCCAGTGTGTGGAAGAACACCTGGCCCTTGTCGTCGGCCGCGCCCCGGGCGTGGATCCGGCCGTCGGCGGTGTGCGGCTCGAAGGGGTCGGTGTCCCAGCCGTCCTCGCGGGCGGCCGGCTGCACGTCGTGGTGCCCGTAGACCAGCACCGTCGGCGCCTGCGGGTCGCCGGAGGGCCACTCGGCGAAGACCGCCGGCAGGCCGTCGGTCTCCCAGACCTCGGCGGTCGGGAAGCCGGTCTCCGCCAGTTTCGCCGCCAGCCAGCGCGCGCTCTCCAGCACGTCGTCCGCCCGCGCGGGGTCCGCGGAGACGGACGGGATCCGCAGCCACTCGACGAGGTCGGCGAGGAACGAGGAACGGTGGGCGTCGATGTAGGCGTGGACAGCGCTGTCCGGGGCGGTGCTCATGGCATCGAGCCTAACGGGCGCGCCGCACGGCCGGCGCCGGAGGCCATGATCAGCCGCCGGGGCCGCAGGCGGCCGGTCGATCGCGGCGGCAGGCCGGTCGCGGCGGCCGATCGCGGCGGCCGATCGGTCGCGGCGGCCGGTCGCGGGTCAGTCCGGCTCGTCGAGCAGCAGCCGCTCCAGGGCGGCGCGGTCCGGCAGGGACGCGGGCCGGACGACGTCGCCGGTCCGGACGTACAGGAACGCGGCGGTCACCCGGTCGAGCGGCAGCCCGTGCTGCTCGGCCCAGGCGAGGCGGTAGAGGGCCAGCTGCAGCGGGTCGCCGGACCGGGAGCGGCTGGTCTTCCAGTCGACGATCTCGTAGCTGGCGCCGCCGTCCGGGCCGTCACCCGGGCCTTCGGTCCGGTAGACGGCGTCGATGCGGCCGCGGATCATGCGGCCGGCCAGCGCCAGCTGGAAGGGGGCCTCGACGCGGTGCGGCGTCCGGTCCGCGTACGGGGTGCCGAGGAACGCCTCCTTGAGGACGGCGAGGTCCCGCTCGTCGTCGATCTCGTCCCCGCCCTCGACCCCGGGCAGGTCCTCGGGCGCGAAGAGCGGCCGCTCGTCGAAGCGGGACTCGACCCAGGCGTGGAAGCGGGTGCCGCGGCGGGCCGCGGGCTGCGGCGGGCGCGGCATGGGCCGGGCCAGCTCGCGGGCGAACCCGTCCGGGTCGGCGGCCAGCCGCATCAGCTGCGACGCCGTCAGGACGGCGGGCACCGGCACGTCCCGGACGGTCGCGCGGGCGCGCCGCAGCTCCCCGGCGAGCGCGTCCAGGTCGCGGTCCCAGGAGGCGACGAGCCGGGCCTCCTCGGGGAGCAGGTGCGCCCGTGCCGGGGCGTCGCCGTCGGCGCCGGCCTCGGCGAGCGTGTGGCCGGGGTCGGCGGGGCGCTCCGGCTCCGCGCCGGAGGTACCGGGATCGGGATGCTCGAAGCCCTCGGAGCGCTCGGAGCCTTCGGGATACTCGAAGCCTTCGGGGCGCTCCGCCGAGAGCTCGTCCCAGTCGGCGTCCTCCCACTCCTCCTCGTCCGCCCACCCGGGCTCGTCCTCCGCCGGCGCCTCGGCGTCGGCGAACGGCCCCGCCCCCGCGAACGGCTCCGACTCCGTGAACGCCTCCGCCTCCGGGAACGCCTCCGCCTCCGGGAACGCGTCGGCGAACGCGTGCTCCTGCGGCGCGTCCAGGTACGCGAGGACCGTCCTGGCCGCCTGGCGGCGGCGCTCCAGGGCGGTGGCGTCGAGCGGCAGCGGCCAGGCGTGCTCGACGGACGTCTCCAGCGCCGGGTTGACGGCGTCCTCCGCGGGCTCCTCGGCCCAGTGCTCGATCTCGCCGTGGCCCGCCTCGCAGTGCACGCGCAGCGCGTCCAGGAACGCGGACGGGCCGTACGGGTTCTTCTGGGTGGGCCCCCACCAGTAGCCGGAGCCGAGCAGCAGCGAGCGGGGCCGGGTGAAGGTCACGTAGCCGAGGCGGAGTTCCTCTATCCGGTTGTGCTCCTTCATCGCGTCCCGGAACCGGTCGAGGCCCGCCTTCGACCATTCCTCGACGTCGGGAAGGGTCGCCGCGTCACCGCGCAGCGGGTGCGGCAGCACCTTGGCGTTGGCGGTCCACAGCTCACGCCCGCGCTCGTTGGGGAAGCCCTTCCTCACCAGCCCCGGCACGGCCACCACGTCCCACTCCAGGCCCTTCGACTTGTGCGCGGTGAGCACCTTCACCGTGTTCTCACCGCCGGGCAGCGAGCTGTCGAGCCCCTTCTCGTACTGGGCGGCGGTGCGCAGGAAGCCGAGGAAGGCGAGGAGGGTCGCCTCGCCGTCGAGGGAGGCGAAGTTGGCCGCTATGTCCAGGAAGGCGTTGAGCGTCTCCTTGCGGCGGGCCGCCAGCGCGTGCGGGGACGCGGACAGCTCGACCTCCAGGCCGGTGACCGCGAGCACCCGGTGCAGGACGTCCATCAGCGGGTCGGCCAGCGCGCGCCGCAGATCCCGTATCTCGGCCGCCAGCCGGGCGAACCGGACCCGCGCCTCGGGCGAGAACGGCAGCTCGTCGCCCGGGTCGCCGTCCAGGAACGTCTCCAGGGCGTCGGCGAGGGAGACGACCTCGGCGGGGTCGACGCCCTCGACCGCCGCCGCCAGCCGCCGCTCCGGGTCGTCCTCCGCGCCGCCCGCGCCGAACCGGACCAGGACGCGGGCCCGGCGGCCGAGCAGCGCCAGGTCCCGGGCGCCGATGCGCCAGCGGGGGCCGGTGAGCAGCCGGACCAGCGAGGCGTTCGCCGTCGGGTCGTGCAGCACCTCGCAGACGGCGACGAGGTCCGCGACCTCCGGCAGGTGGAGCAGCCCGGACAGGCCCACGACCTCGACGGGGATGTCCCGGGCGACGAGCGCGGCATGGATGTCGGCGAAGTGGCCCGTCGTCCGGCACAGGACGGCGATCTCGCCGGGCTCGGTGCCGGTGCGCACCAGGTGGGCCAGCGAGTCCGCCAGCCACTCGATCTCCTCGGCCTGGCTGGGCAGCAGCGCGCAGCGCACCAGCCCGTCGCGCTCGGCGCCGGGGGCGGGGCGCAGCGCCTCGACGCCCTCGTGCCGGGCGCGCAGCTCGGTGGCGAGGCCGTTGGCGAGGTCCAGCAGGCGGCCGCCGCTGCGGCGGTTCTCGCTGAGCGAGAAGCGGCGGGCGGGCGTCCCGTCGGCGTTCGGGAAGTGGGCGGGGAAGTCGTCCAGGTTGGCGACGGAGGCGCCGCGCCAGCCGTAGATCGCCTGGCAGGGGTCGCCGACGGCGGTGACCGGGTGGCCGGTGCCCTCGCCGCCGAACAGCCCGGCGAGCAGCAGCCGCTGGGCGACGGAGGTGTCCTGGTACTCGTCGAGCAGCACCACCTTGTACTGCTCGCGCAGGATCGTGCCGACCTCGGGGCGGGTGCGGGCCACCGTCGCCGACAGGGCGATCTGGTCGCCGAAGTCGAGCAGGTCGCGGCGCTGCTTCTGCTCGCGGTAGGCGGCGGCGAGCCCGGTGAGGTCCTGGCGGGCCCGCGCGGTCTCCGGCAGCTTGCGCAGGTCCGCGTTGCTGAGCTTGACGGGGGTCAGGGTGTCGAGCCAGCCCGCGTCGTGGGCGAGCAGCCGGTCCGGGCGGACCAGGTGCTCGTTGAGCTCGCCCTCCAGCGCCAGCAGGTCGCTGACCAGGGACGGCAGGCTCTTGGTCAGCGCCGGGTACGGGCCGGGCGCGGCCCGCAGCACCTTCGCGGCGAGCTGGTAGCGGGTGGCGTCGGCGAGCAGCCGGGCGGTCGGCTCGAGGCCGATGCGCAGCCCGTGCTCCTTGAGCAGCTGGCCGGCGAACGCGTGGTACGTCGAGATCTGCGGCTCACCGGCCGCGCCGTCCCCCTCGCCGGGCGAACCGGGCGAACCGGGCGGCCCGATCGGGTCCGGATCGGTGATCCCGGCCTGGACGAGCGCCTTGCGGACCCGCTCGGCGAGCTCACCGGCGGCCTTGTTGGTGAACGTCAGCCCGAGCACTTCCTCCGGGGCGACCTGCCCCGTCCCCACCAGCCAGACGACGCGGGCGGCCATGACCGTCGTCTTGCCGGAGCCGGCCCCCGCCACGATCACGTTCGGCGCGAGGGGCGCCGTGACGCACTCCATCTGCTCCGGGGTGAAAGGGATGCCGAGGAGCGCCTTGAGCTGCTCGGGATCCGTGATGCGTGCTGCCACCCCAGTGAGGCTATCCGGCCCCACCGACAACCGGCGGCCACCCGGGCGGGGCACTACCCCGCCGGGGACTCACCCGGCGGGGCGCGCGCAGGTGCCCGTCAGACGTTCTTGCCGCCCTCGTCCGTGAACTTGCTCATGTCCACCGTCTGGGAGGCCGGCGGAGCCACCGCCTTGACCGGCTTGTCGAAGTCGGCGAGGGTCGCCGTGTTCGGCTCGTCACCGCCCTCGACGACGACCTTCAACGGGTACGGCTCCCCCTGGGCCGCCACGTAGATCGTCGTCTTCTCGGACTCGCCGGCCTTCTTCTGGATGATCGTGACGACCGGCTGCCCGGCGACCGTGGTCGGGGCTCCCTTGGTGAAGGTGCCGTCGGTGTCGTCCGACGACATCTCGTCGAAGAACGAGTCCAGGTCGCAGAAGGACCGCAGGTCCTCGTCCTTGGCGGCGTCGCCCGGTACCTGCATCCACTTGCCGTGCAGCAGCTCGACCATGGCCTTGCCGTCCTTGCCGCCCGCGTCGAGCCAGAAGGAGTCGTTGCCCTTGATGTAGCTGGTGTGGTGCGTGCCGATGAACTGCATCGTCTGCTTGTCCTGGCTCACCGCACCCGCGCACTCGCCCGCGGTGGACATCGAGGCCTTCAACTGCAGGGGCTTGCCGTCGCTGATGCCGACCACCTCCACCCGCACCGCCTTGAGGGCCTTGAGGGTCGCTTCGGCCTTGTCCGAGATCTGCCGCGCGGTCAGGGCGTCGAGTCCGGTCGGTGCCGTGGTGCTCGCCGAGGCCGTCGGCCTCAGCTTCGACCCGATCACCGCGTCGTCCGCCTTGTCGCCCCCGCAGCCGGTCAGCCCACCCACCAGGGCCGCACAGACCAATGAGGCCGCCACGACGTTCCGCTGTCCTGCCACCGAACTTCTCCTCCACCCACACGCGCCACACTGATAAGCACAAGATAAACATGCGGACGCAACGGGTTTGACCCGGGCCGAGCGCCCGAGGCCGCGGAGCGGACGGTCAGGCGTCGAGGCCCAGGCCGGAGTCCCCGCCGAGCCGGCTGACGTCGATCGTCCGGTTGGCGGGCGGAGCCGTGACGTTGACCGGCTTGTCGAAGGAACCGAAGGTCATGGTCGGTCCGGTCGGGTCCGTGACCTTGAGGAGGTAGGCCGGGCCCTGAGCGGCCACGTAGTACGTCGCGGTCCCCGTCCGGTCCCTCTTCCTGATGGTGACCACCGGCTTCCCGTCGATCGTTCCCGGGGCACCCTTCGTGGCCGTTTCGTGCTCCGACCGCAGGATTCCGACGACGTTCGCCACGTCGCAGCTCTTCGAGAGCCGTTTGCCGGGGGTCGAGGTGGCGGCGAACTTGATCCACCGGTCGGCCGCGAGTGCCCCGAACGCCTTGCCCTTGGGGCCCATGGCCGACCAGTACGCGGCATCGCCCTTGACGTAGGCGGTCCTGTCGGCGGTTCTGACGATCTGCGTCGTCCCACCGTTCATCCGAGCGGCGGCCGCGCAGGCTCCGCTCCTGGTCGCGGCGATCTTCACCTGCGCCGGCTTGCCCCGCACGACCATGGAGACCTCCATGGTCATGGAGCTGACGGAATTCATCGTGTCCCAGAGCCGGCGGGAGATCTCCGGCGCCGACAACCCGTTCAGCGAACCGTCCGACGCGTGGGTCGCGTTCGCGGACCTCGACGCCGGCTGGACCGATCTGCCGCGCTCCGCCGTGTCCTGGCAGCCGGAGAGCGCCCCCACGGCCGCGACGCAGACCACAACGACTGCGACAACACTGCGCCTCAACGCCACGACGGCCACTTTCCCTCAACCCGCGTCCCCGCACACCCGCCCCAGCGCGGATGCCCCTGTACCGAACTGACGCCCGAACGGCGGGAAGGGTTGCACCAAGGAGACACCGGTCACATCCGCGCCCGGCGGACTACTCCACGACGTGCCGGCCCTCCGGCTGGGCGCTGCAGGCCGCGCGGAACGCGCAGTGCGTGCAGTGCTGGCCGGTGGCGGGGGCGAAGCGCTCGTCCAGGACGCGGCCGGCCGCACCGGCCAGCAGGTCCTCCACCGCCCACTCCCCCTCGCCGTCCCCCTCCTGCCGCTTCTCCACGAGGGGCTGCTGGCGCTGGACGGCGGGCACGGTGTCGCCGCCGTCCTTCTTCGCCGCCCCGAGGCGCAGCTGCACCAGTTCGGCGCCGCCCGGCAGCGGGCGCTCGCCGCCGAAGAGCTCGTCGACCGCGCCCTCGCGGACCGCGAGCTGGTAGACGGCGAGCTGCGGGTGGCGCTCGACCTCCTTCGCCGTCGGCTTGGACTTGCCGGTCTTGAAGTCGACGACGTACGCGTTGCCGTCCGCGTCCGCCTCGACCCGGTCCATGCTGCCGCGGACGCGGACCTGCACCTCGCCCGCCTCGATGACGACGTCGAAGCCGTGCTCGGTGGCGACGGGGGTGCGGCCGCGCTCCATCACGTGCCAGTGCAGGAAGCGTTCCAGCGCGTCCCGCGCGTTCCGCTTCTCCTGGAGGGACTTCCAGGGCGCGTCGAAGGCGAGGGCGTCCCAGACCGAGTCCAGCCGGGCCATCAGCACGTCCAGGTCGGCGGGGGTCCGCCCGGAGGCGACCTCGTCGGCCAGCACGTGCACGACGTTCCCGAAGCCCTGCGCGGCGGTCGACGGCGGCTCCGCCTTCACCTCGCGGCCCAGGAACCACTGCAGCGAGCACGTGTTCGCGAGCTGGTCCAGCGCGCTGCCCGACAGCGCCACCGGCTGGTCGCGGTCGCGCAGCGGGACGGCCGAACGCGTCGGCTCGTACAGGCCCCACCAGCGGTCGGGGTGCGCGGAGGGCACGAGCGCGTGCCCGGCGTCGTTGAGCGAGGCGAGCCGGGCCAGCCGCAGCGCGGCGGCCTCGCGCAGCGCCGGGGACGCGGCCGGGTCGACGGTGGTCGCGCGCAGCTCCGCGACGAGCGCCGAGACGGCCAGCGGGCGGCGCGCTCGGTGCGTGACGTCCTGCGGCTCGACGCCCAGCTCGGTCAGGAAGCGGGACGGCTGGTCGCCGTCGTCGGCCGCCGCCTTGACCGCCGTGACGACGAGCCGCTCCTTGGCGCGGGTCGCCGCCACGTAGAACAGCCGCCGCTCCTCGGCCAGCAGCGCGGCCGGGGTGAGCGGTTCGGCGAGTCCGTCACGACCGATCCGGTCGGCCTCCAGCAGCGAACCCCGGCGGCGCAGGTCGGGCCAGAGGCCCTCCTGCACTCCGGCGACCACCACCAGCCGCCACTCCAGCCCCTTGGACCGGTGCGCGGTCATCAGGCGGACCGCGTCGGTGCGGACGGCCCGGCGGCTCAACGTGTCGGCGGCGATGTCCTGCGCGTCCAGCTCCTCCAGGAAGTTCAGCGCGCCTCGGCCGCCGGTCCGCTCCTCGGCGCGCGCCGCCGTCTCGAACAGCGCGCACACGGCGTCCAGGTCGCGGTCCGCGTTCCGGCCGGCCGTTCCGCCGCGCGTCGCCGACCGCTCCAGCCGCTGCGGCCACGTCGACCCGTCCCACAGCTCCCACAGCGCCTGCTCCGCCGTGCCGCCGCCCGCCATCAGCTCCCGCGCCTTGCGCAGCAGCAGCCCGAGCCGCTGCGCGCCGCGCGCGTACGCCGGGTCGTGCGCCACGAGTCGCTCCGGCTCGCCCAGCGCCTCCGCGATCAGCAGATCGGAGGGGCGCGGCACGGCACGGCCGGCGGCCCGCTCCTCCTCGCGCAGGGCCCGTCCGAGACGGCGCAGGTCGGCGGCGTCCATGCCGCCGAGGGGTGACGTCAGCAGCGTGATCGCGTCCTCGACGCTGATCGAGCCGGGGTCGGGTTCGGGCTCGGTGTCGGGTTCGGGGTCGGGCTCGGTGTCGGGCTCGGGGTCGGGGGCGTCGGATACCGCCTCGTCGTCGCCCGGCTCGTCCTCGCCCTCGTCCGCCTCGCTCGGCTCCCCCGGCCCGTCCGGCCCGTCCGGCTCGCCCGAGCGGCTCTGGGCCGGCACCACGGGCGCCTCCTGCGCGCCCGCGGCGGCGACGCGCAGCGCCAGCAGGAGCGGGGCGACGGCGGGCTCATGACGGAGGGGGAGGTCGTCGCCGTCTATCTCGACGGGGACCCCCGCGGAGGTCAGCGCCCGGCGCAGGCCCGGGATGGAGCGGGCGCCGGCGCGGACCAGGACGGCCATCTCCCGCCACGGGACGCCGTCCTCCAGATGGGCGCGGCGCAGGGTGTCGGCGATGCCGTCGAGCTCGGCGCCCGCCATCGGGTACGTGCGGACGGCGACCGTGCCGCCCTCCCGGACCGCCGTCAGCTCGCGGTGGGCGCGGACGGCCGCCGCCGGCAGCCGCGGCAGCGACATCCGGCGGGTGACGAGGCGGGTGGCGTCCAGCAGGGCGGCGCCGGCCCGGCGCGAGACGGTGAGGACGTGGACGGGGGCCGGACGGCCGTCGCGGCGCGGGAAGGCGTCGGGGAACTCCAGGATGCCGTTCACGTCGGCGCCGCGGAAGGCGTAGATCGACTGGTCCGGGTCACCGAAGGCGACGAGCGTGCGGCCCTGGCCCGCCAGCGCACGCAGCAGCCGGACCTGCGCCGGGTCGGTGTCCTGGTACTCGTCGACGAAGACCGCGTCGTACTGCCGCGACAGGACGTCGAAGACCTCCGGGCGCTCGGCGAGCAGCACCGCCCGGTGCAGCAGCTCGGCGTAGTCCAGGACGCCCTGGAGGTCGAGCACGTCCAGGTACTCGGCGAGGAAGGACGCCGCCGCCGACCAGTCCGGGCGGCCGATCCGCCGGGCGAAGTCCTGCAGCGCGGCCGGTCCCAGCCCCAGCTCCCGGCTGCGCGCGAGCACGGCGCGCACCTCGTCCGCGAAGCCGCGGGTGGTGCGCGCGGCCCGCAGGTCGTCGGGCCAGCGGATCCGGCCGCGGCCGTCCTTCTCCAGCGCGCTCTGACCCGTCAGCAGCTCGCGGACGACGACGTCCTGCTCGGGCCCGGACAGCAGCCGCAGGGGATCGGCGAAGAGCTCCGGGTCCTGGTGCGCGCGGAGCAGGGCGTAGCAGAAGGAGTGGAACGTGGTCGCCTGCGCGGTGGCGGTGCCCCCCAGGCGGGCCGCCATCCGGTCCCGCAGCTCGACGGCCGCCTTGCGGCTGAACGTCAGGACGAGGATCCGCTCGGGGTCCGTGCCGAGCCGCACCCGTTCGGCGACCGCCTCGACCAGGGTCGTGGTCTTGCCGGTGCCCGGTCCCGCCAGGACCAGCAGCGGTCCCGAGCGGTGCTCAACCACCGCGCGCTGTGCGGCGTCCAGAACAGGAGGCGCGGTCCGCGCGGGCGGGGTCCGCAGCAGACGGTAGGCGCCGGTGCCCGTGTCGATCCCCCGGTGCGGCGCGCGCTGCGCCGGTCGGAGGGAGGAGGAGGTCACGTGGTTCGCCGGTTCCGTGGGTGCTGTGAGTGGATCGGGTGGATCGGGTGGCTACGGTGCTTCGCGGGCTGCGGGTGCTGCGGGCGGCCCGGGTGTCGCGACTGCCCGGTGGTCCGGACGGTGCCCGCGGTGGCGCCGGTGCGGTCAGCTGTCGACGCTACGCCTCCCGGCACACGGGCCGCAGCCAGTCCCGCCCGTGTTCGGGCGTGGAGTCGGTCACGTACTCGACCGCATGCTCACTCACCTCATCCGCGTAGCCGCCGCCGTACTCCGTACGGACGCCCCACCGCATGTTCCGGGCCGCCATGGCCGAAGCTGGGGAACGTGAGCATCCGGTCGTCACTTCCCGGCGGGCGCGCCGTCCCACCGGGCCCGCCGCATGTCGACGCGCGGCACGTGGCCCTCGGCGGAGCGCGCCGCCTCCCGCAGCGGCGTGCCCTCCTCGCGGTAGTGCGCCAGCGCCCGCAGCTCGTGACCGGGCAGCAGCCGGCCGTCGGAGCGCACCACGCGCCACCACGGCACGGCGCCCCCGTACAGCGCCATGACGCGGCCGACCTGCCGCGGCCCTCCCTCGTCCAGCCACTCGGCGACGTCCCCGTACGTCATCACCCGGCCGGGTGGGATGGCCTCGGCGGTTTCGAGCACCCGCTCCACGTATTCGGAGGGCCCGGCACCCTCGTCCGTCCGCTCACTCATCCGGCCCATCCTGCCTCAGACCACCGACAACGGGGGGTTCAGCGCGCATCCCCGGACCGCTCATGCCACCATCGTCGGCGGGGTGACAGGTGATAAGCGAGCAGGACGAGGCAGCGGGACAGCACGAACAGGACGCGGCGGCCGCATCGGCCGGACGCGCCGTTGACGTGTCGTCGCCCGGTGCGGGGACACCGGAGGCCGCCGGAGGCGCCGGACGGACCAAGGCGGCAGAAGCCTCCGAAGCGGACACCGCTCCCGAGGTGGCAGGAGCCTCCACGGCCGCCGCGGCGAGCACCGCTGCTGCGGCAGCCGGGGCAGCCGGGGCTCCGGGAGCCGCCACAGCCTCCGGAACCTCCACTGCCACTGCGGCCTCCACGGCTTCCGGAGCCATCACGCCCTCCGCGGGCTCCACGCCCGCCCGCGTCCTGGACGAGCCCGAGGTCGTGCACAGCGACGACGTCTCCAGCGACGAGCCGCTGCTCGCCGCCCGCGTGCACCGTCCCGCCGACCTCATGCGCTTCCTGCTCGGCCTGCTCGGCATCGCCGTCGTCATGGCGATTGCCGGTTTCGCCCACGCCACCACCAGCGGCGTCGAGGCGGACATCGCCAAGGGCGCGCGCAACGCGCCCGACGCGCTGAGCACGTTCGCCGGCCTCACCGCGAGCATCGCCGTACTGATCGTCCCGGTCGCCTTCGCGATCGAGCGGCTGATCAAGCGGGACGGGCTGCGGATCGCCGACGGGGTGCTCGCCGCCGTCCTCGCCCACGGCGTGGCGCTGGCCACCGACCTGTGGGTGACCAACGCCGCCCCGGACCCGATCCGGGCCGCGCTGACCCAGCTCGCGCCGAGCGGCGGCGGGATCACCGACCCCGTGCACGGCTACCTGGCGCCGGTCATCGCGTACATGACGGCCGTCGGCATGGCCCGGCGCCCGCGCTGGCGCGTGCTGCTGTGGTTCGTGCTGCTGCTGGACGCGTTCGCGGTGCTGGTCGGCGGTTACACGACGCCGTTCTCGATCGTCGTGACGGTGCTGATCGGCTGGACGGTCGCCTACGGCACCCTGTACTCGGTCGGCTCGCCGAACGTCCGGCCGACCGGCCAGAACCTGCTCGCCGGCCTGCGCCGCGTCGGCTTCGCACCGCTGACCACCCGCCGCGCGGACGACGAGGTCCCCGAGACCCCGGACTCCGAGCGCGGCCGCGGCTACCTCGTCACGCTGGAGGACGGCCCGCCGCTCGACGTCACCGTCGTGGACCGCGAGCAGCAGGCGCACGGCTTCTTCTACCGGGTGTGGCGGCGGATCTCGCTGCGCGGCATCAACCAGCGGCGCAGCCTGCAGTCGCTGCGCCAGACGCTGGAGCAGGAGGCGCTGCTCGCGTACGCGGCCATCGCCGCCGGGGCCAACGCGCCGAAGCTGATCGCCACCTCCGAGCTGGGCCCGGACGCCGTCATGCTGGTCTACGAGCACATCGGCGGCCGCCGGCTGAACGCGCTGCCGGACGACGAGCTGACCTACGACCTGCTCTCCAACGCCTGGCAGCAGGTCAAGGCGCTCCAGTCGCGGCGCATCGCGCACCGGCGGCTGATCGGGGACTCCCTTCTGGTGGATCGTTCCGGCAAGGTCTTTCTGACGGACCTGCGCGGCGGCGAGATCGCGGCCGGCGACATCGTGCTGCGGATGGACATCGCCCAGCTGCTGACGACCATCGCGCTGCGCGTCGGCCCGGAGCGGGCGGTGAAGACGGCCGTCGCCGTCCTCGGCCCCGACGCCGTCGCGAACTCCCTGCCGCTGCTGCAGCCGATCGCGCTGAGCCGCTCGACCCGCGCGGAGCTGAAGCAGCTGAACCGCGAGCGGGCGCAGCGCGAGCGGGACGCCGTGCTCGCCGCGTCGGCGGCCGACAAGGAGGCGCGCCTCTCGGCGGCCGTGGCCGCTCCCTCGCGCGGGTCGGCCAAGGCCGAGAAGCGGGCCGAGAAGCGGGCCATCGAGGTGGCCCAGGACGAGGCCCGCGAGGAGGACCTGCTCGCCAAGATCCGCCAGCAGGTGCTGCTCATCCGCCCACAGGCGCCGGTGGAGCCGGTCCGCCTGGAGCGGATCAAGCCCCGCACGCTGGTCACCGTCATCGCGGGCGCCTTCGCCGCGTACTTCCTGCTGTCGCAGATCAGCTCGGTGCCGATCGCCGACACGATCTCCCGGGCGAACTGGGGCTGGGCGGCCGTCGCCGTGGTCGGCTCCGCGCTCAGCTACGTGGCGGCGGCGTGCGCGCTGGCCGGCTTCGTGCCGGAACGGCTGTCGCTGTTCCGGACGGTCATGGCGCAGATCGCCGGCTCCTTCGTCAAGCTCGTCGCCCCGGCGGCGGTCGGCGGCGTCGCCCTCAACACCCGCTACCTGCAGAAGACGGGCGTCCGGCCGGGCCTCGCGGTGGCGAGCGTCGGCGCGTCGCAACTGGTCGGCCTCGGCTCGCACATCCTGCTGCTGCTGACGTTCGGCTACATCACCGGCACCGAGAAGACGCCGTCCCTGTCACCGTCCCGCACGGTGATGGCCGGACTCCTCACCGCGGGGGTGCTGGTGCTGGTCGGGACGGCGATCCCGACGCTGCGCAAGTTCGTCTCCACCCGGGTGCGGGCGCTGTTCGCGGGGGTCATCCCGCGCATGCTCGACGTGCTGCAGCGTCCGGCGAAGCTGGTGACGGGCATCGGCGGCACGCTGATGGTCACGGTCACCTTCATCATCTGTCTCGACGCCTGCGTACGCTCCTTCGGCGGCAGCCTCAGCTACTCGACGATCGCCGTCGTCTTCCTCGCGGGCAACGCCCTCGGCTCGGCGGCGCCGACCCCCGGCGGCGTCGGCGCGGTCGAGTTCGCCCTCACCGGTGGTCTGATCGCGGCCGGCCTGCCGGGCACGATCGCCACGCCGGCGGTGCTGCTCTTCCGGCTGCTGACGTTCTGGCTCCCCGTGCTGCCGGGGTGGCTCTCCTTCAACTACCTCAGCCGCCGGGGCGATCTCTGAGTCCGGTGGCGGCCGGGACATTTGTACCGCCGAAGCCCGGAGATCCATCTCTGTCGGGCGGACCTCCCTCCGCGCGAAGCTCTTCCTGAAGGCGGAACGGGACGTTCTCACGGAGGAGCCGGGAATGACGCAGGTGCAGCACGAGGCGCGGGTCCGGCCCGAGGCGGTAACCGGAATGGGGGCGGTCGACGGGGCTGGTGCCGAGCGGGAGCCCAACCCGCTGGCGGCGATGGCGCGGCCGCTCGTGCTCGACATCGCCGTGCCGCTCGGTTCGTACTACCTGCTGCGCGACGGCTTCGGCGTCGGCCTGGTCCCGGCACTCCTGCTGAGCAGCGTCGTCCCCGGCGTCCGCACCGTCGTCGGGGCGGTGCGCGACCGGTCGTTCAACGGCCTGGCCGGCATCATCCTGGCGGTCAACCTCGTGGGCATCGTCCTCAGCTTCGTCACGGGCGACGCCCGCCTGATGATCGTCAAGGACTCGGCCCTCAGCAGCGTCGTGGGCCTCTCCGTACTGGTCGCGGCCGCCACCGGGAAGCCGCTGATGTCCGCCGGGCTGAAGCCCTTCATGACGAAGGGCAGGGCCGCCAACGTCCGCGCCTGGGACCGGCTGACGGCCGTCGACCCGCGCTTCCGCCGCGCGGAGGTGCTCTTCAGCGTGATCTGGGGCGCCTGCCTGCTGGCCGAGTGCGTCGCGCGGATCGTGCTGGCCTTCGTCCTGCCGGTCTCCACCATGGTCTGGCTGTCGACCGTCCTGCTGATCGGGTCCATCCTGCTCGCGGCGGTGGTCGGCGCCATCGCCACCAACCCGATCGAGCGGATGATCGCGGAGGAGGCCGCGGCGCAGGACGGCACCGTCGGTGTCCCCGGTCCGAAATCCGAGTGATCCGCGCACGTATCTCCGTGCACGGATCTAGGCCCGGCGACATTAGCTGACGTACCGTCAGAGACTTCTCGACGCAGAGGAGGAGACGGCCGTGCCACAACGCCCCGTTCCGCTGGACGAGTACCCCGTGCACCAGATCGCCCGCTCCATGCGCCATGTCGCCAGCGGCGACCGCAACGCCTACGACCGGTCGATATTCCAGGTCTTCGACCACGAGGGCCGGGCACTGCTCATCACCGGCCTCGGCGTCTATCCCAACCTCGGCGTCACCGACGCCTACGCGACGCTCCTCCAGGGCGACCGGCTCATCGCCGTCAGGGCCTCCGACGCGCTGGGCGAGGACCGGATGCGGCAGCAGGTCGGCCCGCTGCGCATCGAGGTGCAGGAACCGCTCAAGCGGCTGCGGCTGGTGTGTGAACCGGAACAGGAACAGGAACAGGGCGACGACGCCGGGGACGAGGCGGCGAGCCTCTCCTTCGACCTGGTCTGGGAGGCGGACTTCCCGGCCGTCGAGGAGCCGCACCACATCCAGTACACCGGCGACCGGCTCTTCCTGGAGGCCAACCGGTTCTGCCAGGCGGGCAGCTGCCATGGCGTGATCCGTACGGGCGGCCGGGAGATCACCGTCGAGCGCGGCCGCTTCACCGCCACCCGCGACCGCAGCTGGGGCGTGCGCCCCATCCCCGGCGAAGCGCCCGGCCGGGCGGCGGAGGAGTTCCGTACCGAGGGCTTCCACTGGCTGTGGATCCCGATCCGCTTCGAGGACCGCTTCGTCATGGTGATCCTCCAGGAGGACGCCGACGGCTACCGCACCCTCGACAGCGCCGTCCTCGTCCACCCCGCCGACGCCGGCCGTCCCGACGAGCAACTGGGCCGCGCGCACGTCGACATCACGTACCGCTCCGGCAGCCGGCACCCCGAGTCGGCCGTCATCCACCTCACCGGCGCCGACCGCAAGCCGATCGAGATCCACGCCGAGCTGCTGGGCGGCAGCCCGCTGGCGGTCGGCGCGGGATATCCGCCGGCCGGCGACTGGCAGCACGGCGAGTGGAAGGGCCGCGGCTGGCTGGACCGCCGCACGTACGACCTGTCGGACCCGGCGGGGCTGGGGCTGGCGGCGTACGGCGTCATCGACCACGCGGCCCGGTTCACCTGGGACGGCGCCACCGGTTACGGGATCTTCGAGCACGGCAGCTTCGGGCGGCACGACCCCAGCGGGTTCGCCGGCTTCGACTCGGTGGCGCCGTAGCCCCGGCCCGCCACGTCCGGACTGCCCGCCGAGTCCGGACCGTCCGCCGACTCCGCACCGGCCGCCACGTCCCGACCGTCCGCCACGTCCGCCACGTCCGCCACGTCCGCCCGTCCGCCCGTCCGCCACGTCCGTCCGTCCGTCAACTTCCGTTCGCCACCCCGTAGCCCGTTGGAGCACACCCGCGTACTCCCCTCCGATCCCGGCAAGTAATGGGGGGTAGCCGAAGCCCCTGTCCGGCAAGGCCCGCAAGGAGGAACCGTGTCGAGCCCGACCCCGCCCCCCGCGCCGCACCTGACCACCAGCACCCGCGATCCGAAGCTCCTCCGGCAGCGGCTCGACGCCTGGCTGCACGCGCGCGAACCCGGTGCGCACACCCGCTCCTTCCACGTCCCGTCCTCGAACGGCATGTCCAGCGAGACCGTCCTGTTCGACCTCGCCGTGCCGCACCGGGCGGGCACCGCCCGCCAGCAGCTGCGGCCCTGCGTCCTGCGGCTGGCCGCCGACCCCGACGCGTACGCGGCCTTCCCCGTCTACGACATGGAGCGCCAGTACCGCACCATCGAGGCCGTCGCCCAGCACAGCAAGGCACCCGTCCCGGCCCTGATCTGTCTGGAGAACGACCCGGCGCCGCTCGGCGCGCCGTTCTTCGTCATGGAACGCGTCGAGGGGCGCGTGCCGCCCGACGTCATGCCGTACACCTACGGCGACAACTGGCTCTTCGACGCCGACCCCGCCGACCGCGAGCACCTCCAGCACTCCACCGTCGACGTGCTGGCGGAGCTGCACACCGTCCCCGTCGAGTCGGTCGCGTTCCTGGCCGGCCCGTCCGGCGACGCCCTGCGCGACCATGTCGCGGCCCAACGCGACTACTACCACTGGGTGATCGAGGGCCGACCCAGCTCGCCGCTCATCGAGCGCGCCTTCGAACGGCTCGACGAGATCTGGCCGGCGGACCCGGGCCCCACCGTCCTGAGCTGGGGCGACGCCCGGATCGGCAACATCCTCTACGCGGGCTTCGACCCCGTGGCCGTCCTCGACTGGGAGATGGCCGCGCTCGGCCCCCGCGAGCTCGACCTCGGCTGGATGATCTACCTCCACCGCTTCTTCCAGGACCTCACGGAGCAGACCGGCTACCCGGGCCTGCCCGACTTCATGACCCGCGACGCCATCGCCGACCGCTACCGCGACGCCACCGGCCACACCCCCCGCGACCTGGACTTCCACACCCTGTACGCGGCACTGCGGCACGCCAACGTGATGCTCCGCATCGGCTACCGCCAGATCCACTTCGGCGAACGCCCCCTCCCGGCCGACCCGGATGACCTGATCATGCACCGCACGTCCCTGGAAGCCATGATCGACAACCGCTACTGGTAACGACCCATGGCCCCGGCGCGGTCGGCCGGGGAGAGCACCGCCCTTCCCCGACCGACCGGCCCGCCACGTCCCGTGCGCCGACAGTGACATGAACGTGACGCGTTAGGCACGGACCCTCCCTCGCTCCTCCCGCGTCCCTTGGGTAACGTCGTACGTCCTACGTACGGGGACCACGGGGGCGTACAGAGAGCTGACCCGCCGGTGCCCACCCACCGACCGGGAGCCCTTCACCTTCATGCGAGCCCCCACAGCGCTCACCGCCGTCGCCCTCGCGGCCGCGTCCGCCGTCCTGCTCACCGCCTGCGGCGGGAGCGGCGGGTCGGACGGCGGATCGGACACGATCAAGGGTGCGCAGACGGCCGCGCCGTCCGCCTCCGCGACCACGGCCGCGGCGACCGGAGCCCCGACGGCGGTCGACCCGAGCCTGGCGCTGCCGGCCGATCTGAAGCTGGACTTCGCCTGGACGGCGCCGGCGGACCCCGCCCAGGCGCTCGTTCTGACCACCACGGCGAACTACCTGCAGTCCCTGGCGCACGGCGTCGTCACACAGAGCTTCCCGAAGAGCGGGCTGCGGACCTACTCCACCGACCAGGCCCTCGCGTACGGGAAGAGCTACATCAAGCTCCGCGTGGATCTGAAGCGGACCCTCACCGGCACCGCCGGCTTCTACCGGCCCCAGGTCACGATCGCGGCCAACAAGACCTCCGCCAAGGTCACCCTCTGCGAGAACCAGGGCAAGTTGTACAGCAAGGAGATCCCGACCGGGAAGGTCCACGTCAACGCCGAGAGCGTCAGGAGCTACTCGTCGTACGAGCTCGTCCTGGCGAAGTTCCGGCCCGGCGTCGATCTGTGGCAGGCGAAATCCATCGTGGTGAAGGAGAGTGCGCTGCAGTGCAAGCCATAGGTAACGCGTTGCCGCTGGGACGGGCGTTGGCCCTCGCCGTGGTCGCCGTCATAGCCGCCGCCGGAACGAGCTACGCCGACGAGGACCTGCCGAAGCCGCCCACGACGCAGCAGTCCGGCGGCAACAACAACGGCTCCGTGAGCGCCGGTGTCTCCATCACGGCGGTCACCCCCGGCGCCACCGACCCCGGCCGCAAGCAGATCGCCTCCGTCGACACGTCCTGGACGCCGCCGCCGTGCTGGTTCGGACCGAAGTACAGCGCCAAGGAGTTCAAGGCCGAGTACCTCAAGAACTTCCACGAGACCTCCCCCGACGTCCACGGCACCGCCTCCACCGCCATGGGTCAGGACCTCGCCCACTACCAGAGCGGGTTCGACTACCCCGACGACAAGGGCTACAAGGACTTCAACGTCGAGCAGGAGGGCAAGGGCCAGTGGTGGGCGGTGTCCACCAACCCCGCCGCCAGCGCGTTCGACCAGATGGGGTGCAACGACCAGACGCCGCGGTGGGTGCCGAACGGCGAGGACCCGCCGGCCGGGACGAAGCACGTCATCACCCCGGAGATGCTCGCCAAGCTCGCCTACGCGAGCACGCGCCTGCCGGGCGTGACGATCACCATGAGCCCGGCGACCGGCCAGACGGTCAACCTGCCGACGTGGGTGTGGCTCAAGGAGAAGTACACGCCGGTGAAGGTCCGCGCGTCCGTCAACCTCGGGGGCGGCCGCGAGATCTGGGCCGAGACCACCGCGCAGGCGCGGAGCGTGCGCATCCAGCCCGGGACCGCCGACGCGACGGTGTTCCCCGGCTCGGGCCAGTGCCCGATCGCCCCGGACGGCACGGTGGGCGCCGCGTACTCCAAGGGCGCGACCGGCAACCCGCCCTGCGGCGTCACGTATCTGCGGTCGACGGCGGGTTCCGGTGCGTACCAGCTCAATGTGACCGCGACGTGGAACGTCAACTGGGTCGGCTCCAACGGTGCCGGGAGCGGTCTGCCGGACGGCGTCATCAACGAGCCCAAGGCCGTCACCGTCCGCGAGATCCAGAGCATCGTCCGCTGACCGCAAGGCTCACCCCCGGCGTATCCATGAGCGGACCTATCCGCCCGTATGGGATCATCCGCGCATTGGGAACGACGGGTGGGAGACGCATGAACGACGTACGGGTGCGGCGGGGCGCGGCGGTCGGTGTCGCGTTGGTCGTGGCGCTGGGGGCGGCGGGGTGTACGGGCGGGGATGCCGGCGCCGCGGATGACAAGCCGTCGGTGACGGCTTCCGTGACGGGCGGCGGTACGCCGGCGGCCGGCGGGCCGGCGGCGCTGCCCGGGTCGCTGACGGGGCAGCAGCTGAGCTGGCGGCGGTGTCCGGCGCCGAGCGTGGCGCAGGGGGCCGACGGGCGGGCGCCGGGGAGCGAGTGGCAGTGCTCGACGCTCAAGGCGCCGCTGGACTACGCCAAGCCGGACGGGCCGACCATCGGTCTCGCGATGATCCGCGCCAAGGCCAAGGGCAGCGGCCGGATCGGGTCGCTGCTCTTCAACTTCGGCGGTCCCGGCGGCTCCGGGGTGGCCGCGCTGCCGTCGTTCGGCAAGGACTACGCCAAGCTGCGGACGCGCTACGACCTGGTGAGCTTCGACCCGCGCGGCGTCGGTGAGAGCCGGGGCGTGCGGTGCCTGGACGACCGGGCCACGGACGCCTCGCGGTCGATCGACGGGACGCCCGACACGCCCGACGAGATGCGGGCGCAGAAGGCCGACCTGAGCAAGCTGGTGGCGGCGTGTGTGAAGAACTCCGGCGCGGTGCTGCCGCACGTGGACACCATCAGTGCCGCCCGCGACATGGATCTGATGCGCCAGGTGCTGGGTGACCGGAAGCTGTACTACTTCGGCATCTCGTACGGGACGGAGCTGGGCGGCGTCTACGCCCACCTGTTCCCGGGCACGGTGGGCCGCGCGGTCCTCGACGGCGTGGTCGACCCGACGCTCGACCCGGAGCAGGCCGGCCTCGGCCAGGCGAAGGGCTTCCAGCTCGCGCTGGACAACTACCTGACGGACTGCGCGCAGCACACCGCCGACTGCCCGACCGGCGGCAGCCGGCAGGCCGGCGACCGGTGGGTGGCCGCGTTCCTGGCGAAGCTCGACGGGAAGCCGCTGCCGACCAACGACGGCCGCGAGGTCACCCAGACCATCGCGACCAACGGGATCGCCGCCACGCTGTACTCGAAGGACGACTGGAAGTACCTGACCATGGCGCTCAGCGAGGCCAAGGAGACCGGTCGGGGCAATCTGCTGCTCGCCTTCGCCGACTCGTTCGCCGGCCGCGACCAGAAGGGCCGCTACAACAACCTGATGCCGGCCAACACGGCCGTCAACTGCGCCGACGCCAAGCAGCGTTACACCCAGGAGCAGGTGCGGGAGAAGCTGCCGGCGTTCCGCCGGGCCTCGCCGATCTTCGGCGACTTCCTGGCCTGGAGCCTGCCGGCGTGCACCGGATGGCCCGTGCCGGGGAACTGGCAGACGCCGGACGTGAGCGCCCCGGGCGCCGCGCCCATGCTCGTCATCGGCAACACCGGCGACCCCGCCACACCGTACGAGGGCGCACGGAAGATGGCGACCGGGCTCGGTGCGGAGGTCGGGATCGAGATCACGTACCAGGGCGAGGGGCACGGCGCGTACAACAGCGGCAACGCCTGCATGACGAAGACCGTCAACGCCTACCTGCTGGACGGGAAGGTGCCGGCCAAGGGCACCGTCTGCTCCTAGCCGTCACGTATACACGTATAAAGGGGCCCGCGGACCGTCGTTCCGGTGGTCTGCGGGCCCCTTCACGTGCGTGACTAGTAGACCGGCTTGTGCGGCTCGATCGTGTGCACCCAGCCGATGACGCCGCCACCGACGTGCACCGCGTCCGAGAAGCCCGCGGACTTCAGGACGGCGAGGACTTCCGCGGAGCGGACACCCGTCTTGCAGTGCAGGACGATGCGCTTGTCCTGGGGCAGGTTCTGCAGGGCGGTGCCCATCAGGAACTCGCCCTTGGGGATCAGCTTGGCGCCCGGGATGGAGACGATCTCGTACTCGTTCGGCTCGCGGACATCGATGATCTCGATGTTCTCGCCGTCGTCGATCCACTCCTTGAGCTGCTTCGGCGTGATCGTCGAACCCGCGGCGGCCTCCTGGGCCTCCTCGGAGACGACGCCGCAGAAGGCCTCGTAGTCGATCAGCTCGGTGACGGTCGGGTTCTCACCGCAGACCGCGCACTCCGGGTCCTTGCGGACCTTGACCTGGCGGTACGTCATCTCCAGGGCGTCGTAGATCATCAGACGGCCGACCAGCGGGTCGCCGATGCCGGCGAGCAGCTTGATCGCCTCGGTGACCTGGATCGCCCCGATGGACGCGCAGAGCACGCCCAGCACGCCGCCCTCGGCGCAGGAGGGGACCATGCCGGGGGGCGGGGGCTCCGGGTACAGGCAGCGGTAGCACGGACCGTGCTCGCTCCAGAAGACGGACGCCTGGCCGTCGAAGCGGTAGATCGAGCCCCAGACGTAGGGCTTGTCCAGCAGCACGCACGCGTCGTTGACCAGGTAGCGGGTCGCGAAGTTGTCCGTGCCGTCGACGATCAGGTCGTACTGGGAGAAGATCTCCATGACGTTCTCGGCCTCGAGGCGTTCCTCGTGGAGAACGACGTTCACGTACGGGTTGATGCCGAGCACGGAATCGCGCGCGGACTGGGCCTTGGAACGGCCGATGTCCGCCTGGCTGTGGATGATCTGGCGCTGCAGGTTCGACTCGTCGACCTCGTCGAACTCCACGATGCCGAGCGTGCCGACACCTGCGGCGGCCAGGTACATGAGGGCCGGCGAGCCGAGGCCGCCGGCGCCGACACACAGCACCTTGGCGTTCTTCAGCCGCTTCTGTCCGTCCATCCCCACATCGGGGATGATCAGGTGGCGCGAGTACCTGCGGACCTCGTCGACGGTGAGCTCGGCAGCCGGCTCGACCAGGGGTGGCAGCGACACGGGGACTCCGGATCGGTAGGCATACGGGTGTACGGGTGGTTCTCTCCGTAACACTGCCACGCCGGTCTTCATTCCGAGACACCCGGTCCGAGGAGCGAGACCGAATTGGCTCAGATACTGGGCGGCGGCTGCTTTCGCACCGTTCGTACCGACTCGTCCCAGTAGCCGGGCAGTCCCTCCCACGGGTCGGCCCCGTCCCGGTCCGTGCGGTCGGTGAAGCAGACGGTGGCCGCGCCCTGCCAGCGGGCGATCCGCATCGCCGTCACCAGGTGCGAGCGCGGGATTCCGTGGACGAGGTGCGCGAAGCGCTCCGGCGGGTACGCGGCCGTCCACTCCGGCGCCTCGGACCAGCGGTAACGCGTCCAGGGGCCGCAGAACGTCACCAGCTGGTCGGCGATCTCGGCGTAGCCGGGGTACGGGTGCGTGCCGTGCCCCAGCACGATGTGCCCCTCACCAGCGCCCCCGCTGCCACCACCGTCGCCGTGCCCGCCCTCCCCCTCGTCCCCCGCCAGCAGCGCCCGCAGGGTCGTCGTCACCCGGCGGGACTCGCTCAGGGCGGCCCGTTCGGTCGGGGCGCGGTCCAGGTAGAAGCCGTCCAGCCGGTACCAGTCCAGGTAGTGGGAGGCCTCGGAGACCAGCGCGCCGAACGACCGCGCGCCCAGCGCGGCGTCCAGATGGCCGAGGACCGGCACGCCGCTCTCCCGGAGCCGCGCCACCGCCTCCGTGTACAGCGGGTCGGGCCGGGTGCCGGGACCGCCCGCCACGTTCAGCACCACCCAGTGCAACGGCGTCCCCGGGCGGGCGAGTTCCGCCCACTCGGCGGGCGCCACCAGCGGGTGCGCGTTGACCGGGACGCCGAAGCCGAGCCGGTCGGAACGGGCCTGGCCGCCCGACCCCCGGCCGGCTCCGCCGGTGCGGGCACGCGGCCCGGCGCCCCCGAAATGCGGCGGGGTCAGACGCGGCATGCCGCCTCCATCCAGACGTCGGCCAGCGACTCCTCGAGGCCGATACGGGGCCGCCAGCCCAGCCGGTCGCGGGCCGTCCGCACGTCCGCCTGCTGCCAGATGCCGCAGCCGTCGGGGTACGGGGGCGGGCCGGGCGCGACCTGCGGCTCGTCCAGCTCGTGCAGGGTGCCGTCGTAGCCCGCGACGTGTGCGAGCCCGGCGGCCATGTCACGCATACGTACGGCCCGGCCCGACCCGATGTTCACCAGGCCCTGCGCGGCGGACAGCGACGCCGCGTGCACCGCCCGCGAGACGTCCCGGACGTCGATGAAGTCCCGCTGCACGGCCAGCCCGCCGAGCTTCAGCTCGCCGTCGCCGCTCTGCATCGCCCGGCGCAGCGCCTCGGCCAGCCGTCCCAGCGGCGAGCTCGTCGGCGTGCCGGGGCCGACGGGGCTGAACACCCGCAGCACCACGGCGTCGAGACCCGAGCCCAGCACCAGCTCGGACGCGGCGAGCTTGCTCACCCCGTACGGGCCGCCCGGCCGCGGCACCGCGTCCTCGGCGGTCGACGCGCCCACGGGCGAGGGCCCGTACTCGGCGGCGCATCCCACCTGGACCAGGCGCGCACCGGTGCTGCTGCGCCGCATCGCCTCGCACACCGTCGCCACGGCCACCGTGTTGTGCCGGGTCAGCTCCCGGGCCCCACCGCGGGTGGCGCCCGCGCAGTTGACGACGACGCCCGGGTGGACGGCGTCCAGGAACCGCGCCAGCGCTCCCGGCGCCCCGCTCGCCAGGTCGAACCGCACGTCGGCGTCGTCGCTGCGCCCCAGCGCGGTCAGCTGTACGGCGGGGTCGGCGAGCAGCCGTTCGGCCACGTGCCGGCCGAGGAACCCATCGGCTCCGAGCAGCAGCACCCTCATCGCTGGCCACCTCCCAGCCCGTGGGACTGCCGGCGCTCTGTTCCGCGCGACGGGCGCGGCGAGGTGGTTCGGTGCGTGATCAACGTTGCTCCTGGTTGGGGTTGCGGAGGTCTGTGGGGCGGGGGCGGGCGGCAGTGCCGTGCGCCGAGGCCCTGGTAAGGGTGCGGAAGGCGTGCACGACGAGTACGGCGGCGGCGCAGCCGCAGGCCAGGACGGGGATCGCGGCCGGACCGAGCCGTTCGGCCGGGGCGGACAGGGCCGCCAGGCCCGGCACGCGGTGCAGTGCGGCTGCGCCGAGCGCGGCCGCCTCGACGGCGGCGGCCACGCCGGTCCCCCATGCCGCGGCCCCGGTGAAGCCGTGCACGGCGAGCAGCCGGGCGGTGAAGAGCAGCATCCCGAGGGCGCCCGCCTCGGCGACGCCGGCCGGGCCGGCCAGTGCGGCGGCGGCCCACAGGCACCCGAGCAGCACCAGCAGGTACAGCGCGAGGGTGCCGGCGAGCAGCGGGCGGACCCGGGCGGCGAACTCCGCGAGCCCGCGGCCGGCCGCCAGCTCGGCCCGTGCCCGCAGCGCGAAGCGGTGCGCGCACCAGGCGGCGGGCGCCAGGGTGAGGGCCAGCGCCACGAACGGGGCGGTGGCGGGCGGTTCGACCAGCGTGACCGCCAGCAGGCATCCGCCCGCCAGCGCCCCGGCCCGGCTGCCGGTACGCAGTGGGCCGCGTCGCAGCACCGCCCAGGTGGCCAGCGCGGCGAGCAGGGCGATCACCGCGCCGACGGCCGGCGACCGCGTCACGAGAGCGGCGGCCACCGCGCAGCCGGCGCCGGGCACGACGTGCGACAGGCCGACCCGCACCGGCCCGGTGCGGGGGGTGGGGCGCTCGCCCGCGGCGGTGCGCGGGACGCGGGCGTACAACTCGTCCGCGAGCGAGAACACGTCCCGGTGCCGGAACCGCCCCGCCACCTGATCCGTGACGCCGTGCGCCTCCAGCCCGGCGGCTATCTCCAGCACGTCCACGGCCCCGGCGCACAGCGCCTCGTGCCGGTGCATCACACCCCGCACGGGGTCGGCGGGCCCCCGCCGCCGTGCCGCCTCGGCGGCGGGCGGGAGGCCGCTGACAGCCACGGCCGGAGGGCCACTGACGGGCGCCGACGCGGGGTCGCTGACGGCCACGGGCGGGAGGCCACTGACGGCCGCAGGCGGAGGGCTGCTGACGGCCGCGGCCCGGGGGTCGCTGACGGCCGCGGGCGGGGGGTGGTTGACGGCCCCGGGCGGGGGGCTGCTGACGGCCGCAGGCGGGAGGCCACTGACAGCCGCAGGCGGAGGGGCGGCGTCTGCGGCCGGAGGGGCGCTGGAGTCCGTGGCCAGAGGGGCGGCGGCGTCCGCCGTCGGGTCGGCGGCCGACGGCTCAGCGGCCGGACGTTCGGGGGTTGTCGGTGCGGCGGCTGCCTCCTCCGGTGCGGGCACGCGGTCGTCTTCCGGGCGGTGGCCCGAGGCCGGGATCCGGTCGGGCTCGTCGGCCGCGTCGACGCGGCCGTCCGCCGTTGCCCCGGCGACCCGGCCGGAGGCCGACTGCTCGACGCAGTCGCTCAGCCCCTCGGCCACGGCCTCCGCCTCGGCAGCGGCAGCGACTTCCGCCGCGCCTGCGGCCTCGATCTCCGCCGCGGTCCGGATCTCCTCGTCCGGCGGGGCGGGTTGGGGGGTGACGATGCGGGCCAGGAGGGCGGCCTGGGCGGAGGTGTGCGTGGTCATCCGCGGTCACCGGCCTGGGCCCAGAGGGGGGTGAGGCGGCCGGGGACGTGGGCCTCGGCCGGTTCTGCGAAGGGGTGCAGGGGCGCGCGGCGCACCGGCCAGTGCGCCACCAGCTCCAGGTAGATCTCGCGGAACGCGCCCACGCACCGCTCCACCGTGAAGAGTTCCAGCGCCCGCTCCCGCGCCGCCGCGCCCAGCCGGGCCGCGCGCTCCGGCTCGCGCAGCAGCGCGAGGCACGCGTCGGCGAGGGCCTTGGGGTTGCGGGGCGGTACGACCAGCCCCGTGCCGCCGATGACCTCGCGGACGGCGCCCACGTCGGTGGAGACCGTCGCCCGCCCGCAGAACATCGCCTCGACGAGGCTCAGCGGGAAGCCCTCCACGATGCTGGACAGCACGACGACGTCCCCGGACGCGTACGCGTCCGCGAGCTGCGGCGCGCCCGGCGAGCCGATCTCCTCGAAGGTGACGGGGCTCTCGCCGACGGTCACCGCGTCCCGCGCCTCGTCGGGGAAGAGCTGCGCGGCGAGCGTGCGGCAGCCCGCCAGGTAGGAGTCGACGCCGCCGCGGACGTACAGGATCCGCAGCCGTGCGCCCGGTTCCGCCGTGCGTATCGCGTGGAAGGCGTGCAGGAGCGCGATCAGGTCCTTGCCGGGCTCCGGGCGGCCGACCCAGGTGAGGGTGGGATCCGGGTGCCCGGCGGGGGCGCCCGCGCCGGCCGCCTCCGCGGCCTCGCCCGCACGGGCGAAGCGGGCGGCCTCCATGCCCGGGTAGACGGTCCGCAGCCGCAGCCGGTCGGCTCCGCACCGCTCCTGCCAGCGCCGGGCGTGCGTGCTGCCCGGCGTGATCAGCGCGGCCTCGCGGTAGGACTCGCCGGCGAGCAGCCGGTGGAACGCGGTCAGCAGCGCGCGGACCTCGGCCGACAGGCCGGACGCGCGGTGGGCGAGGAGCGCCTCGCGCAGCCGGACGCCGTACTCGGTGACCAGGAGCGGCGTTCCGAAGAACCGTTTGGCCAGCAGCCCGGGAAGGGTCGCGGGACCCCCGGAGACGGCATGGCACAGATCCGCGGCGCCGAGCTCGTCCGGTTCGTACCAGGGCGCGGACAGCGGTCGCAGCGCGCGCTCCAGGAGTTCGGAGGCGACGAGCAGGTCAGCCACCCCGATGCCGGTCAGCAGGGGTCGTACGCCGGGGGCGCGGCAGGCGTCCTCCAGGGCGTGCAGGGCGTGCTCGGACCGGAGCAGCGCCGGCAGGCTGCCCTCCTCGCGGGCGAGTTCGGCCAGGCCGTACAGGCCGGAGGCGAAACGGTCCGCCCGGGCGCCCCCGTAACCGTCGGGTCCCGCGTCGGATATGCGCAGGACGCCGGGGGCGCCGGCGGCGGCGCCCGCCAGCGCTGCGGCCAGCTCCCCGTAGTGGTGCAGGAAGCGGTGGCGGCGGGCCGATCGGCCGCGCCCGCTGTCGTCCGGTGGCGGCTCCCCCCACAGGCGCTCGCTGCGCACCCGCCGTACCTGCGCGGGCACTTCGACCCGCCCGCCGGCCTCCGTCAGCTCCGACCGGCTGAGCGCGTAGACCTCGAACTCGTGGCCCGTGAGCCCGCGCACGAGCCGGTCGCACCAGGCGCCGCCTTCACCCCGTGCGTACGGGTAGCCACCCTCGGTGAGCAACGCGATGCGCATGGGTACGCCACCCTTCCTTCGCCGATCCGCCAGGGCTCCTGGCCGGGAGGGCGGATACGTCTGCCCGGCGCGACGACGGTATGCCGGTACGACAGTGGCGGGGGGGGGGGGGGGGGGGGGCCGCCCCCCCGGGGGCCAGACCGCGGGGAAGAACTGACACAACGCAAAAGAATTACAAGGCGTTAAGGGGCACGAACAACACGAGCACGCGCC
>NZ_JBEYJD010000061.1:0-43461 GCF_040636125.1 Streptomyces sp. NPDC006733
CTTCTCGGTCAACGCTTCGATGCTGCGGAAGCCCAAGCTACTGGCGAGCCTGCCGCTCGACCGGGTCCTCCCGGAGACCGACCATCCGTTCGGCGGGCGACTAGTTGTCGTCCTCGTCGATCAGGAACCCGCGCATCGGCGTGGGTGCCTGCTGCAGCGGCTGCGGGCTCTGCGGCCGCACCGGCGCCATCGGCTGGGTCATCGCCGGCGACATCTGCTGCTGACCGCCGTACGTCGGGTTCGGGCCGCTGTGGCCCATGCCCTGGTTGCCGTACGAGGGGTTCTGGCCGTTGTTGTGGCCCATCGCGCCGGCGCCGGCCGAAGCCATGCCACCGCCCATGGATCCACCCATCGTGCCGCCGCCCATGGAGGACGGAGCGGGCAGCGACGGAGCGGCCGGGGAGCGCGGCGGGGCCAGCGAGTCGTCCGCCTGGGTCTCCAGCTGGCGCAGCTGGCTCTCCAGGTAGGACTTCAGGCGGGTCCGGTACTCGCGCTCGAAGCCGCGCAGGTCCTCGACCTTGCGCTCCAGCGTGGCGCGGGCGGACTCCAGGGAGCCCATCGCGACGCGGTGCTTTTCCTGCGCGTCCCGCTCCAGGGCGTCAGCCTTGGCACGGGCGTCCCGCTCCAGGCCCTCGGCGCGGCTGCGTGCCTCGCCGACGATCTTGTTGGCCTCGGAACGGGCCTCCGCGATCGCCTGGTCGGCGGTCTGCTGCGCCAGCGAGAGCACCCGGGCCGCGCTGTCGCCGCCGGGCGACTGCTGCTGCATGGGGTGGCCCTGCTGCTGCATCGGGTGCTGCTGCTGCATGGGGTGCTGCTGCTGCATCGGGTGCTGCTGGCCCATGTTGTTCTGGCCCATCGGACCCTGACCCATGGGGCCCTGGCCCATCGGACCCTGGCCCATGGGGCCGCCCTGGCCCATCGGGCCGGGGCCGTGCTGCTGCTGCTGGGCGCTCGGCCCGGCGGGCAGCTGCAGCGCGCCGGACTGCTGCTGGGGCTGCCCCATCTGCTGGGGCGGACCCATCTGCTGCGGCGGCACGGGCTGCGGTCCGGATATGGCCGCGGGGACCGGACGGTCCTGCGATTCCGGCTTGCGCATGCCCTGCTGCTGGTTCTGGGCGGCGGCTCGGGTGGCCGCGGCCAGTTTGGCGCGCAGGTCCTCGTTTTCTCGCAGGAGCCTGGTCAGCTCTCCCTCGACCTCATCGAGGAAGGCGTCGACCTCGTCCTCGTCATAGCCTTCTCGGAGGCGGACGGTCGTGAACTGCTTGTTCCGCACGTCCTCGGGGGTCAGCGGCATCTCTTCACCTCAACGTGATCGTCGACATATCGGGAGTCCGCATCGTTCATCACAGACTCCCGACAACGCGGAGCAGGATGAGCACGATGATCATCAATACGAAGAAGGACAGGTCGAGCGCCACGCCCCCGAGACGCAGCGGCGGAATGAACCGCCGCAGAAGCTTGAGTGGCGGATCGGTGACGGTGTAGGTGGCCTCCAGGACCACCACCATCGGCTTGCCAGGTTGCCACGAGCGCGCGAACTGGAAGACGTAATCCATCACCAACCGGAAGATCAGCACGATCAGGAAGCACATCAGCACGATGTAGAGCACCTGTAGTGCGTAGCTCATCGCGCTTCCCTCTCCCCTGCTCGCCTTCGGCCTGTTGGCCGGATTTTCTCGGTGGTGGTGCTCAGCTCTGGTTGAAGAACCCGCCCTCGGCGATGCGGGCCTTGTCCTCCGCCGTGACATCGACGTTAGCAGGCGACAGCAGGAACACCTTCTGCGTCACCCGCTCGATGCTGCCGTGCAGGCCGAAGACCAGGCCGGCGGCGAAGTCGACAAGGCGCTTCGCGTCCGTGTCGTCCATCTCCGTCAGATTCATGATCACCGGTGTGCCCTCGCGGAAGTGTTCCCCGATGGTACGGGCTTCGTTGTAGGTACGGGGGTGAAGTGTGGTGATCCGGTACGGCTCACGCTCGGACACGACCTTGGGCATGATCACCGGTGCGTTCTTCTCCATGCTGTGACGTTCGGGTGTGATAGACGCCACTGGGGCGATTCGCGGTTCGCGGGGTGCGGGCGCATGGACGAGTCGTGCCGGTTCGTCCTGTTGTGGCTGGTGCTGGGCGAGCTGATTGTGCTGATTGTGCTGGCTGCGCGGCCTGTGGTTGCGCTCAGGCTCCGGCTCGGGTTCGAACTCGTCGTCGGGATCGAATCCCGGGCCGTCGTACCCGTCGTCCTCCACGAGGCCGAGGTAGACCGCCATCTTGCGCATCGCGCCGGCCATGCTCTGCGTCCTCTCAGCGGGGAAAGACCATATTTATTGCTGTGGTCCGACTTGTTTGGTGACGTTACCGGAGGCCGGGACGGACTCCGAGTACCGCAGTACCGACGCGTACATGTGTCGCTCCCGCCGCCACCGCCTGTTCCAGGTCGGCGCTCATCCCTGCGGAGACCATGGTGGCAGCCGGATGGGTCGCGCGCAGGCCGGATGCGATTTCCGCCAGCCGGTCGAAGGCGGCACGGGGTTGGCCCCGGTAGGCGCCGTCGAGCGGGGCGACGGTCATCAGCCCGTCGAGCCGCAGGCCCGGCGCGGCGGCGATCGCGTCGGCGAGGCCGTCGACGACGTCGGGCGCGACGCCGCCCCTGCTGCCCTGGGTGCCTGACTCCGCGTCAAGGGCGACCTGGACCAGGCACCCCACTTCGCGGCCGAGGGCGGTGGCCGCGGTGGACAGCGCCGTGACCAGCCGGAGCCGGTCGACGGAGTGCACGACATCGGCGTAACCGACCACGGAACGGACTTTATTGGTCTGCAACTGGCCCACGAAGTGCCAGCTCAGCGGCAGATCGGCACACTCGGCCGCCTTCGGGGCGGCGTCCTGGTCGCGGTTCTCCGCGACCTGCCGGACGCCGAGTTCCGAGAGAAGACGCACATCGCTCGCGGGGTAGGTCTTGGTGACCACGACGAGCGTCACGTCCTTGCGGTCGCGTCCCGCCGCGTCGCAGGCGGAGGCGATCCGCTCCTCGACCCGGGCCAGGTTCGCGGCCAGTTCGGCCCTGCGATCCGTCACTGCCTCGCTCACGTTCCTTCATTCGATCCGATGGTACGAACATGGGATATCTCACCCGTAGCCGTATCGAACCGGGCGAGTTGGGCGATACACAGCGAACGGCGCTCATCGCGCCCCCCTCGAAAGGAGGGGCGTGATGCGCGCCGTTCACCGAGGGGCCATAACCGGCCGCTTCACGAACAAGGGGACAAGAAGGTCACTTCACCCAGCGAACTGAGGGAAAGTCACTTCAGGAAATCGGGTACGTCCAGCTCTTCGGCCGCGGAGTCCTGGTAGGGACGGGCCGGCGGCACGTGCGGCGGGGCGACCGGGGTCGGCGGGGCGACCTCGGCGACCGGCTCCGGCTCCTCGGCGCGGACCGGGACACTGCCCAGACCGCTGTAGGAGGTCGGGCGCGGGACCTCGGGCGCTGCGCCCACCCGGGCGGGGGTGGCGGCCGCCGCTCCCGACGGGCCGTCCTCGCGGGCGCCGTACGCGCCGAGCACCTTGTCGCGGCTGCCCTTGGGCGGCGGCTGGCCGCCGTCGAAGCCGGCCGCGATGACGGTGACCCGGACCTCGTCGCCGAGCGCGTCGTCGATGACCGCGCCGAAGATGATGTTGGCCTCGGGGTGGGCGGCCTCGCTCACCAGCTGGGCCGACTCGTTGATCTCGAACAGGCCGAGGTCGGAGCCGCCGGAGATGGAGAGCAGCACCCCGCGGGCGCCGTCGATGGACGCTTCGAGCAGCGGCGAGGAGATGGCCATCTCCGCGGCCGCGACCGCGCGGTCGTCGCCCCGGGCCGAGCCGATGCCCATGAGGGCGGAACCGGCTTCGGACATCACGGACTTCACGTCGGCGAAGTCCAGGTTGATCAGACCCGGGGTGGTGATCAGGTCGGTGATCCCCTGCACGCCCGACAGCAGGACCTGGTCCGCGGACCGGAACGCGTCGAGCACGCTGACCTGGCGGTCCGAGATGGACAGCAGCCGGTCGTTGGGGATGACGATGAGGGTGTCGACGTTGTCGCGGAGACCGGCGATGCCGTCCTCCGCCTGGTTCGCGCGGCGGCGGCCCTCGAAGGTGAACGGCCGGGTGACCACACCGATCGTCAGGGCGCCCAGCGAGCGGGCGATGTTGGCGACCACGGGCGCGCCGCCGGTGCCGGTGCCGCCGCCCTCACCCGCGGTGACGAAGACCATGTCGGCGCCCTTGAGCACCTCTTCGATCTCTTCGCGGTGGTCCTCGGCGGCCTTGCGGCCGACATCGGGGTTCGCGCCGGCGCCGAGGCCCCGGGTGAGTTCGCGGCCGACGTCGAGCTTGACGTCGGCGTCGCTCATCAGGAGGGCCTGCGCATCGGTGTTGATCGCGATGAACTCGACGCCCTTGAGACCGACCTCGATCATCCGGTTGATGGCGTTGACGCCACCGCCGCCGATTCCGACGACCTTGATGACTGCGAGGTAGTTCTGCGGTGCTGCCACGTCGAAGGCCTCTCGCCTCGAGTTACGTATGCCTGTGGGACGGTCGGTACGCTCGCCGGTGCTGCCCCGAACCCTAACGCTGAGGTTTAGGGTTACCAGTATGCCTGTCCCATGCGTTCCTTGGGACAGGACACTAAGTCGACAAGCGGTGTGCGTTCAACGAACACGCCGAACCTCCCGTTTTTCTTTTGACCCTATGTGATCACGGCCCGGTCGGGCGAACCAGGGGGCGAACCGGGATACCCGGCGTCAACTTCCCGATGCGGCAGGGGCGCTGGGAGCGCTTACATCGAATCTGTTCGCGTTTTTCGCCGCCTTCATCAGAGCGGTCAGCACGGCCGCCTTCCGCGCCCCGTCCTCCGCGCTCCCCCACACCACCGTCCGATCACCGGACAGTTCGACGATGACGCTGTCATAGGACCGCATCCGGATGACACGGGCATCCTTGCGGACGGAATCGGGGAGGTCGGCGGAGACTTCGACGGCGGCTTGCAGCATGGCCTTTGTTCCGAAGTGCAGAACGCTCGCGGACTGCTCCGCGGTCAATTCCACCAGAGGAGCACCCGCGGGAGCGGTCGCGACGGTGGCGAAACGTACGCCTTCCGCGTCCACTTCGATGAACTTCCCGCCATTTTTCAGTACGGCGGAAGGCGTTCTCTCGGTCACTTTCAGCCGGATGGTGTGCGGCCAGTCGCGTTCGACGGCCACCTCGGCGATCCGCGGCAGGGCGGCGAGCAGCCGGCGTTCGACGGCCCCGGTGTCGATCGAGGCGAGCGGGCCGTCGAGCGGTACGGCCGCGGCGGCGCGCACCTCCTGCGCGGTGAGCGCCTCGGTGCCGCTGACCGCGACCTTCTCGGTCCGCAGCCAGGACGAGCCGTAGACCAGCCAGCTCCCGCCGGCCGCCACCACGGTGGTCAGGACGAGCAGGAGCAGCAGGGCGCGGCGGACGCGCCTGCGGCGGTCGGGGGTGCGGCGTGCGGGGGCGGTCGGCTCCGCCTTCTCGCCGCGCTCCGCGGTGGTCGGTCCGGCCATGTGTTCGCCCCTTCCTGCGCCCTGGCGGCCCCCGGAGCGTGACCGGGGGCGGCCCCAGGGCGGACCGGCGGCCTCGTCGGCCGGCGGGCCCGCCCGGGGCTCCCTATCCTGCCCGGCGGGCGCTGATCGCCTCGTACACCATGCCGACCAGCAGGTCGTCGGCGTCGGGACGGCCGAACTCGGCGGCGTGGCGGGACATCTCGTACAGCCGGTGCGGGTCGGTGAGGACCGGGAGCACGTTGCCGACGACCCAGTCCGGGGTCACCTCCGCGTCGTCCACCAGCAGCCCGCCGCCGGCCTTGACCAGCGGCTGGGCGTTGAGGCGCTGTTCGCCGTTGCCGATGGGCAGCGGGACGTAGGCGGCCGGCAGGCCGACCGCGGACAGCTCGGCGACCGTCATCGCGCCGGCCCGGCAGAGCATCATGTCGGCGGCCGCGTAGGCGAGATCCATCCGGTCGATGTACGGAACCGGCCGGTAGGGCGGCATTCCGGGCATGTTGTCGGAGACCGGGAGCTCGTTCTTCGGGCCGACGGCGTGCAGGATCTGCACGCCGGACTGCTGCAGCCGCGAGGCGACCGTGGCGATCACCTCGTTGAGCCGGCGCGCGCCCTGCGAACCGCCCGAGACCAGCAGCGTCGGGAGGTTCTGGTCGAGGCCGAAGTGGGCCCGTGCCTCGGCGCGCACGGCGGCGCGGTCGAGGGTGGCGATCGTCCGGCGCAGCGGGATGCCGATGTAGCGGGCGTTGCGCAGCTTGCTGTCCGGGCTGCTGACGGCCACGCCGTGGGCGTAGCGCGAGCCGATCTTGTTGGCGAGGCCGGGACGGGCGTTGGCCTCGTGGACGACGATCGGCACGCCGAGGCGCTTGGCGGCGAGGTAGCCGGGGAGCGCGACGTAGCCGCCGAACCCGACGACCACATCGGCCTTGGTGCGTTCCAGGATCTGCTCCGCGGCCTTGATGGTGCCGCGCAGCCGTCCGGGGACGGTGATCAGTTCGGGCGTGGGGCGTCGTGGCAGCGGAACGGCCGGGATGAGCGCCAGTTCGTAGCCGCGCTCCGGGACGAGCCTGGTCTCCAGGCCCTTCTCCGTTCCGAGCGCTGTGATTCCTACGGTCGGATCCTGCCTGCGCAGGGCATCGGCGAGCGCGAGCGCAGGCTCGATGTGGCCGGCGGTCCCCCCGCCGGCGAGTACGACATGCACCGAAATTCACCGCTTCCCGGACGGCCGTCCTTTGACGAACCGTCTCATCGTCCGTGACATCACACCGGGACCGCGCACGGCAAGTGCCGCTCGCGCCCCGGGCTCACTCCTCGCGAAGGAGATGAGCAACCCGATCGCGAACATCGTCGGCAGGAGGGCCGAACCTCCGTAGGAGAACAGCGGAAGCGGGACTCCGGCGATCGGCAGCAGGCCGAGCACCGCACCAATGTTGATCACGGCCTGGGCCGTGATCCAGGTTGTCACGCCACCCGCTGCGAACCTGACGAAGGGGTCCTCCGTACGACCGGCCACGCGGATACCCGCATAGCCTAGGGCCGCGAAGAGGGCGAGAACCGACAGCGTCCCCGCGAGACCCAGTTCCTCCCCGGTGACGGCGAAGATGAAGTCGGTGTGCGGCTCGGGCAGTTCGCCCCACTTTTCCATACTCGCGCCCAGTCCGGAACCGAACCAGCCGCCCGAAGCGAGCGCGTAGATGCCGTGCACGGCCTGCCAGCACTGGTCGTTGGCGCCCGGATCGCTCGCCGCGATGCAACCGAGCCGTGACATCCGGTTGGGGCTGGTCTTGATGGCCAGGAAGGCGAGGAAGGCGGCGCCGGAGAGCACCCCCACGAAGAGCCGGGTGGGAGCGCCGGCCAGCCACAGCAGGCCGAAGAGGATCGCGGTGAGGATGATCGCGGTGCCCATGTCGCCGCCGAGCATGATCAGGCCGAGCACCATGAATGCCACCGGCACCAGGGGCACCAGCAGGTGCTTCCACTGGATCAGCAGGTTCCGGTCGCTCTTGCGGGCCAGCAGGTCCGCGCCCCACAGGACGAGCGCGAGCTTGCCGAATTCGCTGGGCTGCAGCTGGAAAGGGCCGCCGAGGGAGATCCAGTTGGTGTTGCCGTTGACCGTCTCCCCTATTCCGGGCACCTGGACCAGGCACATCAGGAAGACGGCGCCGAGCAGCAGCGGATACGCCAGGGCGCGGTGCAGCTTGACGGGCATCCGGGCGGCGGAGATCAGCAGCACGGTGCCGATGGCGGCGGCGAGCAGCTGCTTGCGGAAGTAGAACGTGGACGGGTAGCCGTAGCGCAGCGCCTGGATCATCGACGCGGAGTAGACCATCACCAGCCCGAGGACGGTGATGAGCAGGCTTCCACCGAGGATCAGGTAATAGGCGGTCAGCGGCCGGTCCCAGGCCGCCTGGAGGCGGTCGTGGAGCCTGCGCGGGCCCGCCAGGGGTCCCGACCGCCGTGCCGTAACGTCTCTGCGCGGCGGAACGGGCCTGGCGGGGCCCGCCGCGACGCGTTTGGCGGGCAGCACGCGGGCGGCCCCTTCGCGGGAACGGCGTTCGACGCCGCGAGCGGCGGAACGGTCTGCCGTCATGCGTCCCCTCCAGTGGTGCGGCGCCCGGGGGTCGGTGACCGGGTGCGGTCGTCAGCGGCGCGGGGACGCCCGGCTAGTTGTCGTGTCCCGCGCCCTCGGGTGTCAGGGCCCGTACGGCCCCGGCGAACGCCTCGCCGCGTTCGCCGTAGTTGGTGAACATGTCCATGGAGGCGCAGGCCGGTGCCAGCAGGACCGTGTCACCGGGCCGGGAGAGCGTCCTCGCCGCCTCCACCGCCGCGGCCATCGCCCCAGTGTCGGTCCGGTCCAGGTCGGTGACCGGGACCTCGGGGGCGTGTCGCGCGAGTGCTTCGCGGATCAGCGCGCGGTCGGCGCCGATCAGCACCGCCCCCCGCAGCCGCGGGGCGGACCGCTGGACCAGCTCGTCGAAGGTGGCGCCCTTGGCGAGGCCGCCGGCGATCCAGACGATGGACTCGTAGGCGGCCAGCGACGCCTCGGCGGCGTGGGTGTTGGTGGCCTTGGAGTCGTCCACGTAGGCGACCTCGTCGACGGTCTCCACCAGCGCGATGCGGTGGGCGTCGGGCCGGAAGGCGCGCAGCCCGTCGCGGACGGCGGCCGGCTCCACGCCGAAGGCGCGGGCCAGCGCGGCCGCGGCCAGCGCGTTGGCGATGTTGTGCGGGGCGGGCGGGTGGATGTCGGAGACCTCCGCCAGCTCCTGGGCGTTCTTCTGCCGCCCGGCGACGAACGCGCGGTCGAGCAGGATGCCGTCCACGACGCCGAACTGGGACGGGGCCGGGCTGCCGAGGGTGAAGCCGATCGCGCGGGCGCCCTCCTCGACGTCCGCCTCGCGGACCAGCGCCTCGGTCGCCGGGTCCGCGGTGTTGTAGACGCAGGCGACCTGGTTGCCCTCGTAGATCCGGCCCTTGTCGGCGGCGTACGCCGCCATGGAGCCGTGCCAGTCCAGGTGGTCGGGCGCGAGGTTGAGCACCACCGCGGAGTGCGGCCGGACGCTGGGCGCCCAGTGCAGCTGGTAGCTGGAGAGCTCGACGGCCAGCACGTCGTACTCCTGCTCGCCGAGCACGGCGTCCAGCACCGAGACGCCGATGTTGCCGACGGCGGCGGTCCGCAGGCCCGCGGCCGTGAGGATGGAGGCGAGCATCTGGACGGTGGTGGTCTTGCCGTTGGTGCCGGTGACCGCCAGCCACGGTGCCGCCTTCTCGCCCCGCAGCCGCCAGGCCAGCTCCACATCGCCCCACACCTCGACCCCGGCCGCCTCGGCGGCCGCGAAGAGCGGGCTGGTGGGCTTCCAGCCCGGGGCGGTGACGACGAGTCCGGTGCCCTCGGGGAGGGTGTCGCCGTCGCCGAGGCGCACGGTGACGCCCAGCTCCCGCAGGCTCTCGGCCTCGGCCCGCGCCTTGTCGCCGTCGCCGCTGTTCACCACGGTGACGACGGCGCCGAGCGCGTGCAGCGCCCGGGCGGCCGGGACGCCGGAGACGCCCAGGCCGGCGACGGTGACGCGCACTCCGGCCAGTTCGGTGGCCGGCGGGGGCGGCGCTGTCACGAGGCGGCCACCCAGCCGGCGTAGAACAGCCCCAGACCGATGGCCATGCACATGCCCTGGATGATCCAGAACCGGACCACGACCAGGACCTCGCTCCAGCCCTTCAGTTCGAAGTGGTGCTGGAGTGGCGCCATCCGGAAGACCCGCTTGCCGGTGAGCCGGAAGGAGCCGACCTGGATGACGACGGAGAGCGTGATGAGGACGAACAGGCCGCCCAGGATCGCCAGCAGCATCTCGGTGCGCGAGCAGATCGCCAGGCCGGCCAGGGCCCCGCCCAGCGCCAGCGAGCCGGTGTCGCCCATGAAGATCTTGGCCGGTGAGGTGTTCCACCACAGGAAGCCGAAGCACGCGCCCATCAGGGCCGCGGCCACGACCGCCAGGTCGAGCGGGTCCCTGACCTCGTAACAGGCGCCGTTGGCGCTGAGCGGCGCCCCGCACCACTGGCCGTACTGCCAGACGCCGATGACGGTGTAGGCGGCGAAGACCATCACGGACGCGCCGGTGGCCAGGCCGTCGAGGCCGTCGGTGAGGTTCACGCCGTTGGACATCGCCAGGATCATGAACAGCGCCCAGATGACGAAGATCACCGGGCCGATGGTCCACCCGAAGTCCTGGGTGAACGACAGCTTGGTGGAGGCCGGCGTCTGGCCGCGCGAGTCCGAGAAGTTCAGCGCCAGGACCGCGAACGCGATGCCGACGATGAGCTGGCCGCCCAGCTTCGCCTTGGCCCGCAGGCCCAGGCTCCGCTGCTTGACGATCTTGATGTAGTCGTCCAGGAAGCCGACCAGGCCGAGGCCCGCGGTCAGGAAGAGCACCAGCAGGCCGGACATGGTCGGCCGCTCGCTGGTGATGACCTTGGTCGCGGCGTACGCGACCAGGGTCGCCAGGATGAACGAGATGCCGCCCATCGTGGGGGTGCCGCGCTTGCTGTGGTGCGCCTTGGGGCCGTCGTCACGGATCATCTGCCCGTAACCCTTGCGGGCCAGCAGGCGGATCAGCAGCGGGGTGCCGATCAGCGACAGGAAGAGACCGAGCACACCGGATACGAGAATCTGCTTCATCGCGCGGCGACCTCGCCTTCGGTGCCGTCGAGCAGCGCCAGTGCCACGCGCTCCAGACCGACCGACCTAGATGCCTTCACCAGCACGACGTCCCCCGGGCGCAACTCGCTGCGCAGCAGGTCGATCGCCGTCTCCGCGTCGGACACGTGCACCGACTCCTCACCCCACGAACCCTCGTTCTTGGCGCCCATATCCAACCAGGCGGCTTCCGAGCCGCCCACGGCCACGAGCTTGCTGACGTTGAGCCGGACGACCAGTCGCCCGACCGCGTCGTGCTCGGTGAGGGACTCCTCACCGAGTTCGGCCATCTCGCCGAGCACCGCCCACGTACGGCGCCCGCGCCCCATGGCGGCGAGCGCGCGCAGAGCGGCTCTCATGGAGTCGGGGTTCGCGTTGTAGGCGTCGTTGACGACCGTCACGCCGTCGGGCCGCTCGGTGACCTCCATGCGCCAGTGCGACAGGGTTCCCGCGGCGGAGAGCGCGGTGGCGATCTCCTCGACGGGCATGCCCAGTTCACCGGCGACGGCGGCCGCGGCGAGCGCGTTCGACACGTGGTGCTCACCGTACAGGCGCAAGGTCACTTCGGCGCACCCGGTGGGTGTGCGGAGTGTGAAGAGCGCCTGACCTCGCTCGTTGAGCCGGACATTCTCCCCGCGGACGTCGGCGTCCGGCCCCTCGCCGAAGAGCACGACGCGGGCCGTGGTGCGCGACGCCATCGCGCGCACCAGGGGGTCGTCGGCGTTGAGCACCGCCACCCCGCCCTCCATCGCGGAGGGCAGCGACTCGACGAGTTCGCCCTTCGCGATGGCGGTGCGGTCGCGGCCGCCGAACTCGCCGATGTGCGCGGCCCCGACGTTCAGGACGGCGCCGATCCTCGGCGGCGTCAGCTCCGTCAGGTACCGGATGTGGCCGATGCCGCGGGCGCCCATCTCCAGCACCAGGTGCCGGGTGGACTCGTCGGCGCGCAGCGCGGTGAGCGGCAGCCCGATCTCGTTGTTCAGCGAGCCGGGCGTCCAGACCGTCGGAGCGTGCCGTTCCAGCAGCTGGGCCATCAGGTCCTTGGTGCTGGTCTTGCCGGCGGAACCGGTGAGGGCGACGGTGGTCGCGCCGAGCCGCGCGATGACGGTCCTGGCGAGCGCGCCGAGCGCGGCCACCACGTCGTCGACGACGATCGCGGGCACCCCGACGGGGCGGGAGGCGAGGACCGCCACCGCTCCGTCCTTCACGGCACCCGCCGCGTAGTCGTGGCCGTCCACGCGCTCGCCGGCGAAGGCGGCGAACAGCGCGCCGGGCACCACCTCGCGGGAGTCGATGACCACGGGGCCCGTCACACGCGTCCCTGGTTCCGGTATGTCGTGCATGCTCCCGCCGACCGCGTCAGCGACCTCGGCGAGGGTGAGTGGGATCACAGCTGTTCCTGGTCCTTCTCGATGGCGGCGCGCAGTACTTCCCGGTCGTCGAAGGGGCGTACCACTCCGGCGATGTCCTGGCCCTGTTCGTGGCCCTTGCCCGCGACCAGCACGATGTCGCCGGGCTCGGCCCGGGCTACCGCGATGGCGATGGCGGCGGCCCGGTCGGGCTCTACGATGACGTGTCCGCGCTCATGGGCGGGTACTTCGGCTGCTCCGTTCAGCATCGCGGCGAGGATCGCGAGCGGGTCCTCGGAGCGCGGGTTGTCGGACGTCAGCACGGCGGTGTCCGCGAGCCGTGCGCAGGCGGCGCCCATCGGGCCGCGCTTGAGCTGGTCGCGGTCGCCGCCGCAGCCGAGCACCGCGTGGATGCGGCCCTCGGTGGTCTTGCGCAGGGCGCGCAGCACGGACTCGACGGCGTCGGTCTTGTGGGCGTAGTCGACCACCGCGAGGTACGGCTGGCCGGCGTCGACGCCCTCCAGCCGGCCGGGGACCCCGGGGACGGCGGCGACGCCGTCCGCCGCGGTCTGCGGGTCCACGCCGGCGATGACCAGCGCGGTGATCGCGGCGAGGGTGTTGGCGACGTTGAACGGCCCGGGCAGCGGGGCGGCGGCGCGCGCCGTCTCGCCCTTGGGCCCGGTGACGGTGAAGGTGCTGCCCAGCGGGCCCGTCTCGACGTCCGTGGCGCGCCAGTCGGCGTCCAGGTCCCCCTCGGCGGAGAACGTGGTGACGGGGACCCCGGCCTCGGCGACGAGCCGGCGGCCGTACGCGTCGTCCAGGTTGACGACGGCGACCCGGCTGCGCTGCGGCGTGAACAGCCGCGCCTTCGCCTGGAAGTAGTCCTCCATGTCCGAGTGGAATTCCATGTGCTCGGGGCTGAGGTTGTTGAAGACCGCCACGTCGAAGACGGCGCCGTCGACCCGGCCGAGCACCAGCGCGTGGCTGGAGACCTCCATGACGACCGAGCGGACGCCGCGTTCGTGCATCACCCCGAAGAGCGCCTGGAGGTCGGTGGCCTCGGGCGTGGTGCGCTCGCTCTTGATCCGCTCGTCGCCGATCCGCGACTCGACGGTGCCGATGAGGCCGGTGGCCTTGCCGTGGACGGCCCGCAGCCCGCCCTCGATCAGGTAGGCCGTGGTGGTCTTGCCCGACGTTCCGGTGATGCCGATCTGCAGCAGGGACTCGCCCGGCTCGTCGTAGATCCAGGCGGCCAGCGCGCCCATCCGGGAGCGCGGGTCCTCCACGGTCAGCACGGGCAGGCCGGTGGCCGCCGCCCGTTCGGCACCGGCCGGGTCGGTGAGGATGGCGACGGCGCCCAGGTCCGCGGCCTGGGCGGCGAAGTCGGCGCCGTGGAAGCGGGCGCCCGGAAGCGCCGCGTAGACGTCTCCGGGGCGTACCGCCCGGGAGTCGTGGGTGATGCCGGTGGCGGGGGCACCGTCCGCCGGTGGTTCCGCGCCCAGCCGCGCGGCCAGCTCCGCCGGCGCTTTGGGTCGGACTGCGGACGGGCGGGGCGCGCCCGGCTGTTTGTGAGGGGACTGATCAGCTTTCGGCACGGCGGTGAGGTTACCGGGCCCGCCCCGCTCGGAGCCAAAAGACCCCCGGCCCCGGCCGGGTCGGTCCGCGTCGGATGTGATCGTTGTCACCTCTTCGTTGGGTCGAACTCGACGGGCAGGTGCGGCGCCTGTGTGCCGGAGGGCGCGGCCTGCAGGGATTTGAGGGCGAATTCCATGACCTGCTTGAAGACCGGGCCGCAGATCTGCCCGCCGAAGTAGCTGCCGCTGGTCGGGTTCTGGATCACGCAGGAGACGGTGACCCGCGGGTCGTCGGCGGGTGCGAAACCCAGGAACGAGGCGGTGTAGCCCTGGTAGCGGCCGGTGGCCGGGTCCACCCGGTTGGCCGTGCCGGTCTTGCCCGCGACCCGGTAGCCGGCGATGCGCGCCTTGTTCCCGGTGCCCTGCTCGTCGCCGACGACGGACTCGAGCATGGTCGCCAGCGTCTTCGCGGTCTTCTCGCTGACCACCCGGGACTCCTTGGGCGCCTCGGCCGGCACGAAGCGGCCGTCGGGGCCGGTGATGCCGCGGATCAGGCTGGGCTGCACGCGGACCCCGCCGTTGGCGACCGTCGAGTAGACGGAGGTGGCCTGCAGGGCGTTGACCGACAGGCCCTGGCCGAACGGGATCGTGTACTGCTGCGACGCGTTCCACTTCTGCGGCTTGGCCAGGATCCCGCGGGTCTCGCCGGGGAAGCCGAGCCCGGTGGGGTCGCCGATCCCGAACTTCTTCAGGTACGCGTACAGCACCGCGTTCGCCTGCGCCTGGGTCGTGCCGAGCTGGCCGGTCGCCAGGATCGTGCCGATGTTGCTGGACTTGGCGAGCACCCCGTTGAGGGTCAGCGACCAGGTGCCGTGGTCCACGTCGTCGTGGAAGACGCGGTCGGCGCGCGGCAGCGTGCCGGGGACCGTGACGTGGGTCTGCGGGGTCGCGACGCCCTGGTCGAGGACGGCGGCCATCGACATCAGCTTGCTGACGCTGCCGGGCTCGTAGGCGTCCTGGAGGGCCGCGTTGCCCAGGGAGTTCCGGCCGGCGTGCGCCAGGTCGTTCGGGTCGTAGCCGGGGGCGTTGGCCATCGCGAGGATCTCGCCGGTGCGGGTGTCCTGGACGATGACGTAGCCGCGGTCCGCCTTGGACTTCTGCACCTGCGCGGTGATGGCGCTCTGCGCCGCCCACTGGATGTCGCGGTCGATCGTCAGCTGGACGTCGGAGCCGGGCACGGCGGGGTGCTCCTGGATCCCGGCGGTCGGGACCTGGCGGCCGTTGGACTGGGCGTAGCGGATCCGGCCGGCCTCGCCCGCCAGCTCCTGGTTGAGCATCGCCTCCAGACCGCCGCCGCCGGTGCCCTCGCCGTTGACGAAGCCGATCACGCCGGCGGCGAGGTCGCCGCCGGGGTAGACCCGCTTGGTGTGCGGGTCGCTGAAGACGCCAGCCAGGACGTCGCCGGTGCCGCCCTTCGTCTTGGCGGCCTTGGCGCTCAGCGCCCGCTTGAGGTCCTTGATCTGGTTCCAGACCTGCGGGGACTGCTGCCGGGCGATGACCTGGTAGCGGGACTTCGGGGTGGCGAGCTTCTTGGCGATGGTCCGCGCGTCGCCGCCGACGATCGGCGCGAGGAGTTCGGCGGCCTGCGCGGGCGCGTCCGGGGTCTTCGTCTGGGCGGGGGTGAACAGGAACGGGTCCGCGGTGATGTCGTACGCGTCGACGGTCGTCGCCAGGTCGGTGCCCGAGCGGTCGGTGATGGTCCCCCGGTCGGCGGCGACGGTGTGCGTGACCCACCGGTTGACGTCCGCCTTGGCCGCGTACGCGGGCGCGTCGACGGCCTGCACCTGCAGCAGCCGGACGACGAAGGCGAGCATCACCAGCGTCAGCGCGACGCTGACGAGCCGCAGCCGGGGCTTGGCCTGGCCCAGCCGCAGCGGGGCCGACGGGCGCGGCGGGCGCAGCGGGCGCCGGGCGGCGGGCCCGCGGTTGCCGCCCGGGGCGGGGCGGCCGGGCCGCCCGGCGCCCGGCGACCGCTGGGCGCCCTGACCCGCCGCTCCCGGCGCCGCGGTCCGCCGGGGCCCGGCGGGACCGGGCAGCCGGCCGCGCTGCGGGCGCCTCGGCTCACTCATGCGCACCGTCCCCCGGAGCGGCGCGCAGGGTGCGAGGACTGGTCACGGGGTCACCTGCCGGTGGTCGGGGAGGTCGGGGAGGTGCCGGAGGTCCGCGCGGAGGCGGCGCCGGACGGCTTCGCGGCGGGAGCCGCGCTCGTCGTCGCGGCGGCCGGCTCGTGGGTCCTGCCGGCGGAGGACGGGGACGGCGCGGACTCGGCCTCGGTGGGGTCGCCGCGCACGGTGCCGTCGGGGTTCAGGAAGGCGGGGTTGCCGCCGGGGACCATGCCCAGCTCGCGGGCGCGCCGGTCGAGCGCGTCGGGCGCCTTGTACCGGTCCACGTCCTGCTGGAGCGCCTGCTCCTCGTCGGTGTACGTGGTGGTGTCCTTCTGCAGCCGGTTCAGCTCGAAGGAGTCCTGGTTGACGGCCCCGTTCAGCAGGAGCAGCGAGATCAGGCCGCCGGCCAGCAGGGCCACCACCAGCAGGACGAAGGGCGCGCGGGCCGCCGTGGCCGACCGGGCCGGTGTCACAGCGCCTCCTCGCGGATCCGTTCGGCGCCGCGCAGCCGGGCCGGGGCGGCGCGCTTGTTCTCCGCGATCTCCTCCTCGGTCGGCAGTTCCGCGCCGCGGGTGAGCAGCTTCAGCCGGGGCTGGTACTGCTCCGGCACCACGGGCAGGCCGGGCGGGGCGGTGTTGGCGGCGCCCGCCGCGAACGCCTGCTTGACGATGCGGTCCTCCAGCGACTGGTACGACAGCACGGCGATCCGGCCGCCGACCGCCAGCGCGCCCAGCGCCGCGGGGATCGCGTTCTCGACGGCGGCGAGCTCGGCGTTGACCTCGATGCGCAGCGCCTGGAAGGTGCGCTTGGCGGGGTTGCCGCCGGTGCGCTTGGCGGCCTGCGGGAGCACCTCGCGGATCAGGTCGACCAGCCGCGCGCTGTTGGTGAACGGCTCCTTCACGCGCTGCTTGACGACCGCGTCCACGATCTTGCGGGCGAACTTCTCCTCGCCGTAGGTGCGCAGGATCCGCACCAGGTCGCCCGGCGGGTAGGTGTTGAGGACCTCGGCGGCGCTGATGCCGGTCGTCTGGTCCATCCGCATGTCCAGCGGGGCGTCCTGCGCGTACGCGAAGCCGCGGTCCGCCTCGTCGAGCTGCATCGACGAGACGCCGAGGTCGAACAGCACGCCCTGGACCCTGGGGATGCCGAGCCGGTCGAGGACGTCCGCCACCTCGTCGTAGACGGCGTGCACGAGCGTGGCCCGGTCGCCGAACGGCGCCAGGCGCTCGGCGGAGAGCTTGAGGGCGGCGGGGTCGCGGTCGATGCCGACCAGCCGGGCCGAGGGGAACGTCGTCAGCAGCGCCTCGCTGTGGCCGCCCAGCCCCAGCGTCGCGTCCACCACCACGGCGCCCGGTTCGGCCAGCGCGGGGGCCAGCAGGTCCAGGCAGCGGCGCAGCATCACGGGCACGTGCTTGGCGGGCGCGGGGCCGGAGCCGGAGGCCGCGGTGGCGGCGGGCTCGGTGACGGCGGGGTCCGCGGGGGCGCCATGCGGCTCGGACTGCGGGGCGGGGACGGCGCTCATGGGGCCCTTCTCGGTTCTTCGGCTGCTTCGACTTCTTCGACATATGGCCTGGTCCCCGCCCGCTCGGAAGGAAGTGGTCCTCTGGCGCCGGGGAAGTGGAGCCAGTGGAGCCGGGGAGCGGGAGGAGGCCGAGCCATACGTACACCGGGGTGACGCTGCGAGTGGGGGCCGGGGTCACAGTAATCCGGTCGGAACCTCCTCCGACAGGGCCGAAAAGGTGTCTTCCTGGGCCGCCAGGTAGCGGTCCCAGGCCGTGGCGGACCACACCTCGACCCGGGTGTTGGCGCCGATCACCGCACAGTCCCGGTCCAGCCCCGCGTACTCCCGCAGCGGCTGCGGGACGTGGATCCGGCCCTGCTTGTCGGGCACCTCGTCGGTGGCCCCGGCGAACAGCACCCGCATGTAGTCCCTCGCGGGCTTGGACGTCAGGGGCGCCCGGCGCAGTTCCTCCGTCACGGCCTGGAATCCGCGCAGCGGCCACACGTACAGGCAGCGCTCCTGGCCCTTGGTGATCACCAGCCCCGGGGCGAGCTGCTCCCGGAACTTCGCGGGCAGGACCAGGCGGCTCTTGTCGTCGAGTCGCGGCGCGTACGTTCCGAGGAACACGACACCTCCCGCACAGGACCCCATTTCGCGCCACTTTACTCCACTGCGCCCCACCGTCAACGCAATCGACGGCCCCCGCGCGCCGGTCGGCCGAAGGGTGGACAACGCCTGTGGGTTAGCTCACACCGCGGCCGATTGACCGGCTTTTTCCCGGCCCCACAGCAGGTGGGACCGGCCCGCGCCCTTTAACGTCGTTCCCATGTCGATATCCGCAGCGCAGCCATCCGGAGCCGGCGCCGAGCCCGCCTCCGCACCCGACTCCGTCATCGACCGCCTGGTGAGCGCCAACCAGCGCTACGCGGCAGCCTTCAGCGATCCCGGGATGGACGCCCGGCCGGTGCTGGGCGTTGCCGTCGTCGCGTGCATGGACGCCCGCATCGACCTGCACGCGGCGCTGGGCCTCAACCTCGGCGACTGCCACACGATCCGCAACGCCGGCGGGGTGGTCACCGACGACACCATCCGTTCCCTGACCATCAGCCAGCGGGCACTCGGCACCCGCTCGGTGATCCTCATCCACCACACCAGTTGCGGCATGCAGAGCATCACGGAGGACTTCAGGAACGAACTGGAGCACGAGGTCGGCCAGCGCCCGACCTGGGCCGTCGAGGCCTTCACCGACATCGACCAGGACGTTCGCCAGTCGATGATGCGGGTGCGTACGTCCCCCTTCCTGGCCCATAAGGACGATGTACGCGGGTTTGTCTTCGACGTGCACACCGGTCTGCTGCGGGAAATCACAGCCCAGTAACGGCAGGCGAGTGACGCGGGGCGCCGTTCGAGGGAACAATGCATCGTGCGGCACCCCCTCACCCGCCCGGGCGTGTGGTGCACCGCATTCGGGGAGGAGCCGGTCCGTGGTTGGCCGCGCCCCTATGAACAGGCCGAGGAGAACCGGGTGACGACCTATGACGCGCGAGCAAGCCTCAGCGATCTGACCACGACGGCGGAGCGGGTGCGCCGGTCCGTGGAGAACGTGATCGAGGGCAAGCCCGAGGTCGTACGGCTCTCGCTGACCGTGATGCTGGCAGAGGGGCACCTCCTCATCGAGGACGTGCCGGGGGTCGGGAAGACGATGCTGGCCAAGGCGCTCGCGCGGTCCATCGACTGCTCGGTGCGGCGGATCCAGTTCACGCCGGACCTGCTGCCCTCCGACATCACCGGAGTGAGCGTGTTCGACCAGCAGCGGCGGGACTTCGAGTTCAAGCCGGGGGCGATCTTCGCGCAGATCGTGGTGGGCGACGAGATCAACCGGGCCTCGCCGAAGACGCAGTCGGCGCTGCTGGAGTCGATGGAGGAGCGCCAGGTCACCGTCGACGGCACCACGTACGAGCTGCCCAACCCCTTCATGGTCATCGCCACCCAGAACCCGGTGGAGATGGAGGGCACCTATCCGCTGCCCGAGGCGCAGCGCGACCGCTTCATGGCCCGGGTGTCGATCGGCTACCCGAGCCCGGAGGCCGAGCTGCAGATGCTCGACGTGCACGGCGGCACGCCGCCGCTGGACGACCTGCAGCCGGTCGCGCACGCCCACGAGATCGTGAAGCTGATCGAGGCGGTGCGGACGGTGCACGTCTCGGACCCCGTGCGGCGCTATGCCGTGGCCCTGGTCGGCGCCACCCGGCACCACGCGGACCTGCGGCTCGGCGCCTCGCCGCGCGCCACCCTGCACCTGGTGCGGGCGGCGCGCGCCTCGGCGGCGCTGGACGGCCGCGACTTCGTCCTGCCGGACGACGTGCAGGCGCTCGCCCCCGCGGTCCTGGCGCACCGGCTGCTGCCGACCGCGCAGGCGCAGCTGAACCGGCGGACGCCCGAGCAGGTGGTGGCGGAGATCCTGCAGCGCACGCCCGTGCCGGACCCGTCCGCCGCCGCGTCCGCCCAGCCGTGGCGGCAGGCCCCGAGCACCCAGCCGCCCGGCGTCCGGGGCTTGTGATGTCCGCCGACCCGCAGGCCGCGGGCGGTTTCCGTACGGCGCTGTCGGGGCTGACCACGCGCGGACGGTCCTTCTTCGCGGCAGGGGTCGCGGCGGCCGTCTGCGCGTACGTGCTGGGCCAGCCCGACCTGCTGCGGGTCGGGCTGCTGCTGGCGGTGCTGCCGCTGGTCTGCGTCGCGGTGCTGTACCGCACCCGCTACCGGGTGGCGGGCAGCCGGCGGCTCGCGCCGTCCCGGGTGCCCGCGATGTCCGAGGCGCGGGTGCACCTGCGCGTCGACAACGTCTCGCGCATCCCCACCGGGCTGCTGATGCTGCAGGACCGGGTGCCGTACGTGCTCGGGCCGCGGCCGCGCTTCGTGCTGGACCGGGTGGAGCCGGGCGGCCACCGCGAGGTGTCCTACCGGGTCCGCTCCGACCTGCGCGGGCGCTACCCGCTGGGGCCGCTGCAGCTGCGGCTGACGGACCCCTTCGGCATGTGCGAGCTGACCCGTTCGTTCAGCGCCTACGACACCCTGACCGTGGTGCCCCGGGTCGAGCCGCTGCCCGCGGTCCGGCTCGCGGGCGAGGCTTCCGGGTACGGCGACAGCCGCACCCGCTCGCTGTCGCTGGCCGGTGAGGACGACGCGATCCCGCGCGGCTACCGGCACGGCGACGACCTGCGGCGGGTGCACTGGCGCTCCACCGCGAAGTACGGCGAGCTGATGGTGCGGCGCGAGGAGCAGCCGCACAAGGCCCGCTGCACCGTGCTGGTGGACACCCGGCGGCTCGCCTTCTACGGCGCGGGGCCCGACTCCGCCTTCGAGTGGGCGGTCTCGGGAGCCGCATCGGTCTCGACGCACATGCTGGAGCGCGGCTACTCGGTGCGGCTGCTGACCGACACCGGCAGCAGCGTCCCGGGGCCCGAGGGCGGTTTCGGAGGCGACTCCTCCGACACCGCCGGAGTGCTGCTGGACACGCTCGCGGTCGTCGAGCACTCGGACGGCGGCGGCTTCTCCCGCGCCCATGACGTACTGCGGGTCGGCAGCGAGGGGCTGCTGGTGGCCTTCCTCGGCGACCTGGACGAGGAGCAGGCGACGATCGTCGGGCGGATGCGCCGGCGGGCGGGCGGGGCGGTCGCGTTCGTCCTGGACAGCTCCGCCTGGGCGTCGCGCGACGCGGCGGACCCGTACCCCGACGTGGCGGCGGCCGGCTCGAGCGTCCCCGACGCTCCGGCGGCCGGTCCCGGCGAGGACGACGACGCGTCCGGCTCCTCCCCCGACACCGGGGTGCGGCGGGCCGTGCGCATGCTGCGCGAGGCCGGCTGGACGGTGCTGCCGGTGCCGCCGGGCGAGGGCCTGCCCACGCTGTGGCAGCTCGCGGACCGGTACCGCACGCGCGAAGAGGCGGGGGCGGGCTCATGAGCGGACGCGCACGGCTGACGGTCTGCGCCGCGGCGGCGTCGATCATGGCGGCGTGCTCCCTGCTGCCGCTGGCCACCCCGACCGGCTGGATCCTGCAGGCGGCGTTCCTGGTCACGCTCCAGGCCTGCGTCGGCGCGCTGGCCCGGCGGGTGCCGCTGGCCCGGCCGCTGACGATCCTGGCGCAGGCCCTGGTGAGCCTGCTGATACTGACCATGATGTTCGTCTCGAAGCAGGCCGTGGGCGGCATCCTGCCCGGCCCCAGGGCCTTCGTGGCGCTCGGCGACCGGCTCGCCGACGGCCTGCGGGACGTCAGCCAGTTCGCCATCCCCGCCCCGGTGACCCCGGGCATCCGGCTGCTGCTGGTCGCCGGCGTGCTGGTGATCGCGCTGGCCGTCGACGCGCTGGCGGTGACGTACGGCAGCGCGGCCCCGGCCGGGCTGCCGCTGCTGGCGCTGTACTCCGTCGCCTCCGGTCTCGCGGGCAGCGGCAGCCGCTGGCTGTGGTTCCTGATCGCGGCCGCCGGCTACCTGCTGCTGCTCCTCGCCGAGGGCCGGGACCGGCTGTCGCGCTGGGGCCGGGTCTTCGGCGGCGGTCCCCCGTCCACCGGCTGGGCGGGCACGTCCTCCACCCGGTCCGAGGGGACGGTGGTGGCGCCGGTCCGCACCGGCCGCCGGATCGGGGCGATGGCCCTGGGCATCGCGCTGATCGCCCCGGCCGTGCTGCCCTCGCTGGGCAGCGGGCTGCTCGACCCCTCGGGCGACGGGTCCGGCCCCGGCTTCGGCGGCGGCAGCACCTCGTCGGTCAACCCGGTGGTGGCGCTGCAGGACAACCTCAACCAGCCGGTCAACCGCGAGGTCCTGTCGTACCGCACGAACGCGCCCAGCACCTCGGACATGTACCTGCGGATCGTCGCCCTCGACAAGTTCGACGGCACGCAGTGGCGCTCCTCGGAGCGCCCGGTGACCGAGATCCCCGAGGTGTTCCCGCCGCCGGCCGGGCTCGGCCCCGACGTCAAGGCGAGCGAGATCGTCTCCTCGGTCGCGGCCGACGGGAACTACGCGCAGAGCTGGCTGCCGCTGCCCTACCCCGCCGAGAAGCTGACGGTCGACGGCCGCTGGCGGTTCGACAAGGAGGGGCGCACGGTCGTCGGCGACCGCAAGCAGACGACCAAGGGCGTGAAGTACAAGGTCACCAGCCTGCTGGTGCAGCCGACGGCGACCCAGCTGGCCACGGCCCCCGAACCGGCCGCCACGTTCAAGCAGGAGTACACCCAGGTCCCCGAGTCCCTGCCGGACGTGGTGGGCAGGACGGCGCTGGAGGTGACGCGCGGCGCGGCGAACCCGTACGAGCAGGCGGTCGACCTGCAGAAGTACTTCCACTCCGGGGACTTCCGGTACAGCACGCAGGTCCGGTCGGGCACCGGGGTCGACGCGATCGCCAACTTCCTCCGCGACAAGCAGGGGTTCTGCGTCCACTTCGCCTTCAGCATGGCGGCGATGGCCCGCACGCTGCACATCCCGGCCCGCGTCGCGGTGGGCTTCGCGCCCGGCAACGGGCCCAAGTCCGACGGCAGCGTGTCGGTGGGGATCCAGGACGCGCACGCCTGGCCCGAGCTGTACTTCGAGGGCGTCGGCTGGACCCGCTTCGAGCCCACGCCGTCCCGCGGCACCGCCCCCGGCTACACGGCGGACCAGCTGCCGAACCCCGGCGGCGGCCCCGCCGTGCCGGAGCCCAGCAGGTCCGCCGTGCCGAGCGCCGGATCGTCGGCCTCGGCGAGCTGCTCGGTCAAGGACCAGGCGATGGGCGACTGCACGCCGCTCGGCCAGGACACCGGCAGCGGACCGACCGGCGGCGGGATCAGCGTCGGCCGGCTGGTGGGCATCGCCCTGCTGGCGGTGCTGGTGCTCGGGGTGCCGCTGGTGCCGCTGCTGTGGCGGCGCCGGGAGCGGTCCCGGCGGCTGGGCGGCGGCCACGGCCTGGCGGAGGGCGCCAGGACGCTCGCGGCCTGGCGGGAGCTGGTCGACACCGCGTGGGACTACGGCATCCTGCCCGACGACTCCGAGACCCCGCGCCGGGCGACCGCCCGGCTGGTGCGGGAGGGTGAGCTCGACGAGGCGGCGGCGCGGGCGGCGGGCCAGGTCGCCGCGGCCGTGGAGCAGGTGCTGTACTCGCCCCGGCCGCGGCCGGTGGCCGGGCTGGCGGCGGATGTGCGCCAGGTGCGCGACGGGCTGCACCGGTCGGCCGGGCGGCGCGCGCGGCTGCGGGCCGTTCTGCTGCCGCGTTCGGCCGCCCGGGTGATCTGGCGGCTGTCGGAGCAGTGGTCGGTGGCGACGCGGCGCTGGTCGGCGGCCGTCAGCCGGGTCACCGACGCGGTCCGCCGGCCCTCGCGGCAGGCGTCGTAGGCACGGTGGCAGTCGCGGGTCCGGGAGGCGTCCCGGACCCGGTGGCATGACGAGGGGCGCGGAACCAGTCCGGTTCCGCGCCCCTCGTCATGCATCGGAGAACTGTTGAGGCCGGGTGCGAACGCTCCGCCGGGCGCCCGCTAGCTTTCCTGCCCGTCCCTGCGGCGCTGCCAGCGTTCCTCGATCCGGTCCATGACCTTGCCCCTGCGACGGGGCTGGCCGCGGCCTGCTGCTGCGGCGGGCTGCTGCTCACCGGGTTTGCCGGCCTTCCGCCAGCCCGTGACCGCGAGAACGGCACAGGCGAGCATGACGAGGAATCCGACCACACTGATCCAGGGCTGCTGCTTGATCATTCCAGCCATCAGCAGCGCGATACCCACCAAGAAGCCCGCTACCGCTTGGTAGACGCGCCGCCGGGTATAGGTGCGCAGCCCGCTTCCCTCAAGCGCCGACGCGAACTTGGGATCTTCGGCGTACAGCGCTCGCTCCATCTGCTCGAGCATGCGCTGCTCGTGCTCCGAGAGCGGCACGGCGTCCTCCTACTCGTCGGTCGCGGGGGCGACCGGTCCGACCCTTATTCAAGGATAGGCAGGGATTCGCCCCCGTGAAACCCGCCCCACTACGCCAATCCGACGGGGGCTTCATTCCCCGTCCGCCGTTACGTCATGCCAGCATACGGTCCTGAGGGGCCGACCGGGCGGCCTGTGACCGACTACTCCCCGGCACCTGGGCGGACGGGGCCGGGTCAGCCGCGGTCGGCGAGCACGTGCAACTGGGTGGCGATCGAGTGGAACGCGGGCTGCTCCGCCGCCGCCAGCTCCAGCTTGAGCAGCGCTTCCAGGGCTCCGGGCTCGGTGTCCACCAGCACGCCGGGGACCAGGTCGGCGAAGACCCGGACGCCGTGCACCGCGCCGACCCGCAGGCCCGCGTCGGAGACCAGGCGGGTGAGCTGCTCGGCGGTGAAGCGGCGCGGGAGCGAGTCCCCGTCGCCCCAGCGGCCGTCGGGGTCCCCTATGGCGTGCTGCGCCTCGGCGAAGTGGCCGGCGATGGCCCGCGCCAGGACGGCGCCGCCGCGGCCGGCGGCGAGCAGGCTCAGCGTCCCGGCCGGACGGAGCGCGCCGACGGCGTTGCCGACGCCTTCCGCCGGGTCGTCGACGTACTCCAGGACGCCGTGGCACAGCACGACGTCATGGCTGCCGGGCTCGACGACGTCGAGCAGGCCGTGGGTGTCGCCCTGGACGCCGCGGACCCGGTCGGTCACCCCGGCCTCGGCGGCCCGGCGCTCCAGCGCGAAGAGCGCGTCCGGGCTCGGGTCCACGACGGTGACCCGGTGGCCGAGGCGCGCCACGGGCACCGCGAAGTTCCCGGTGCCGCCCCCGGTGTCGAGCACGTCGAGCGGCTCGCCGGCGTCGCGCCCCGCGGCCTTGGCCTGTCGCTCCAGCGCCTCGCGCAGGACCTCCCAGACCACAGCGGTTCGCAGGGACGCTCGGGGGCGGATCGGATCCACCACTCCTTCACGGGACATGGCGGGCGACTCCTCGCGGACGACTGGCGTGAACGACTTGAACGGGCGCCTCCACTCTATCCGTGAGGGGGCCGGTCCATCCGTGAGGTGGCCGACCGCCGGTCAGTTGGCCTTCTGCTGGGGCAGGGCCGGGGGGAGGTCGGTCCGCAGTTCCGCGGGGAGGGTGGGCTGGAGGACCAGCATGCGTTCCACCAGGCGCAGGAACATCGCGGCGGCGCGCAGCAGATCGTCCGCGTCCCGCCATGTGGCGGCGCCCTCGATGCCGGCTTCGGCGCGCGCCCGGCGGCGGGCGCCGTACGCGAACATGGCGCTCCACTCGCTGAGCTCCGGGGCGACTTCGGGCAGCACCTCCCAGGCGCTGCGTATCCGTTGCCGGCGTCTGCCGCCGGTCTCCGGGCCGCCCCGCACCGCCAGCACGGCGGCGGCGGTCCGCAGCGCGGCGAGGTGGGCGGTGGCGTAACGCTCGTTGGGGGTTTCCAGGACGGCCGCCTCGTCGAGTCCGAGGTGGGCCTGGGTGAGCAGGTCGAGCGCGGCGGGCGGAGCCGCCGCACGGCGCAGCACGGGATGGATGTCGCTTACGTGAGCAGCCATGACGAGCCTCCTGTCTTCGTACGACCCATAGTGGGGCACACCACTGACAATCGGTCCTGACCTGCGGAAATGCCGTTAGCACAGGTGTTCGCACACCCCCGCGGCGGGGTGCCTTCGCCATGCGGCATACTTCTTTTGTACTGACCAGTCAGTTCAAAAGAGGAGGGTGACTCGTGATCACCGCGGAGGGGTACGGGCTGCGCGGCCCGCGCGGGCGGGTGTTCGGGGATGTGTCGTTCAGCGCGCCCGCCGGCACGCTGGTCGCCGTGGAGGGCCCGTCGGGCACCGGCCGCACCTGCCTGATGCTGGCGCTCACCGGGCGCATGAAGGCCAATGAGGGTCGGGCGGAGGTCCATGGTCATCTCCTCCCCCGTCGCATGCCCGCTGTACGGCGGATCAGTGCTCTCGGTCCCGTCGACGGCGTCTCCGCCCTCGAACCGGCCCTGACCGTCGCCGAGCACCTGCGCGAGCGGGTGCTGCTGCAGCGCAGGTTCTTCTCCCGCGCCGACCGCGACCGCGCCGACGTGTCGGCGGCCCTCGCCGCCGCCGGGCTCGAACTCGACGCGCTGGTCAAGGGCGAGCGGACGGCCGTGCGCGATCTCGAACGGCTGGAGGCGCTGCGGCTGGGCGTCGCCCTCGCGCTGCTGGCGCACCCGCGGGTGCTCGGCGTCGACGACGTCGACCACAAGCTCGGCGACGCCGACCGCGAGGCGGCCTGGTCGATGCTGCGCTCGGTGGCCGACGCGGGCACCACCGTCCTCGGCGTCTGCACCCGCGCGCCCGCCGGCGCGCTGGTGGTCAGCACCGGGACCGCCGCGCCCGCAGCCGCAGCCGAAATGACATACGAGGCCGACGAGACCGCTGAGACGGCCGAAACCGACGAGACCGAAGAGGGGGCCGTCGATGCGTACACCGAAGCTCGCCGCGCTTGAGCTGAAGAAGTTCGGCCGGGGCAGGCTGCCGCGCGCCGCCATGGCCGCGCTCCTGCTGCTGCCGCTGCTCTACGGCGCCCTGTACCTGTGGTCCTTCTGGGATCCGTACGGGCGGCTCGACAAGATCCCCGTCGCGCTGGTCAACGCCGACCGCGGCGCGACCGCCGGCGGCAAGAAGATCGCGGCGGGCGACGAGCTCGCCGCCAAGCTGCACGACACGGCCACCTTCGACTGGCGGGAGACGGACTCCGCCGACGCCGCGAAGGGCCTGGAGAACGGCTCGTTCTACCTGACGCTCACCATCCCCGCGGACTTCAGCGAGCGGATCGCGTCCAGCTCGGGCAGCCACCCGGAGACCGGCGCCCTCCAGGTGCGCACCAACGACTCCAACAACTACATCGTCGGGCAGATCTCCCGCAGCGTGTTCTCCCAGGTCAGGGCGGCCACCTCGGCCGGTGCCTCGCGCGGTTTCTACGACCGGATCTTCGTGTCGTTCTCCGACCTGCACGACCAGACGCAGAAGGCGGCCCAGGGCGCCTCCGATCTGGCGGGCGGCGCGGGCACCGCCGAGCAGGGCTCGAAGGACCTCGGCTCCGGCATCCGCCGGGCCGAGCAGGGCGCGGGCAAGCTCGCCGCGGGCCTCAAGGACGCCAAGAAGGGCAGCGGCGAACTGGCCACCGGCCTCGACACGCTCGACTCCGGCGCCGGCCAGGTCGCCTCCGGCACCCAGCGGCTCGTGGACGCGGTGAACGGCGCCTCCGACAAGATCGCGTTCGTGAAGGCGCACACCCGTGAGATCGGCGAGGCCTCCCGGCTCGTCGCCGACGGCTCGCAGGCGATCAAGGACCACCTGGACACGATCGCCGTACTGGCGCCGGACGCCGCCAAGGCCTCCAGGACCGCCGCCGACCTCGTGCGGCAGCAGTACCTCAAGCAGTGCTCCGCCACCCCCGCCACCGGCGACTGCGTCGCCCTCAAGCGCGGCGCCGACAAGGCGGCCGAGGCCGCGGTCCTGGCCGAGCGCCTCAACGCGCAGGTCGGCACCCCCGCCTCGTTCGACCGGCTCGCCACCGACCTGGGCACGCTGCACGGCTACGCCCAGGAGCTGGCCGCCGCCGCACCGCACCTGTCCTCGGACATCGACGGCGCCGTCAAGAACCTCAACCGGCTCAACTCCGGGGCCCACCAGGTCGCCTCCGGCGCCCACACGGCGGCGGGCGGCGCGCACACCCTCGACCGGGGCATCGGCACCCTCTCCAGCGGCGCCGACACCCTCAGCGGGCGCATGTACCAGCTCGCCACCGGCAGCAACCGGCTCACCACCGGGCTGACGAAGCTCTCCACCGGCAGCGACCAGCTCGCCGACGGCCTGCACGAGGGCGTCGGCAAGATCCCGGACTACGACGCCCGGCAGCGCGACGCGCGCACCGCCGTGATGGCCGACCCCGTACAGCTCGCCTCGCAGTCGCTGCACCAGGCGTCCAACTACGGCGAGGGGCTCGCCCCGTACTTCATCCCGCTCTCCCTGTGGGTCGGCGCGATGGTCGGCTACATGATCTTCCAGCCGATGAACCGCCGGGCGCTCGCCGCCGGGGCCGCGTCCTGGCGGATAGCGCTGGCGGGCTGGCTGCCGGTGGCGGTGGTCGGGGTGGCCCAGGTGCTGGCGCTGATGTCGGTGCTGCACTGGGTGGTCGGGCTGCAGATGGCCCGCGCCGCCGGCACGATCGGCTTCCTGCTGCTGGCCGCGGCCTGCTTCGCCGCCATCATCCAGTTCCTCAGCGCCCGGTTCGGCCCGGCCGGACGCGTCCTCACCCTGGCGATGCTGATGCTGCAGCTGACGTCGGCGGGCGGCACGTACCCCGTGCAGACCAGCCCCGGCTTCTTCGGCTTCCTGCATCCGCTGCTGCCCATGAGCTACGTCGTCGAGGGGCTACGCCACCTGATCACCGGCGGCGGCCTGGGACCGGTCTGGCGGGCCTGCCTGGTGCTGCTGGCCTTCACCGCCGCCGCACTGGCGCTCACCACCCTGACCGCCCGCGGCAAGCAGGTGTGGACCGTGGACCGGCTGCATCCGGAGCTGACCCTGTGAGCCGGGGCCGCCCGGGACAGGGACAATCGACGCCATGACCACCGCACGACGTCAGGCCACGCGGCAGAAGCTGTACGAGGCCGCCGTCACACTCATCGCCGAGCAGGGCTTCTCCGCCACCACCGTGGAGGAGATCGCCGAGCGGGCCGGCGTCGCGAAGGGCACCGTCTACTACAACTTCGCCAGCAAGAACGAGCTGTTCGAGCAGTTGCTGCGGCACGGCGTCGGACTGCTCACCGTCTCGCTGCGGGTCGCCGCGGAGGAGGTGGCCGCGAGCGGCGGCAGCCGGGTCGACGCGCTGGACGCGCAGATCCGGGCCGGGCTGGCGTTCATCGCCCGCTACCCGTCCTTCACCCAGCTCTACGTCGCCGAGCTGTGGCGGACCAACCGCGCCTGGCAGGACACGCTGATGATGGTCCGCCAGGAGGCGGTCGCGGTCGTGGAGAAGGTGCTGCGCGAGGCGGTCGACAACGGGGAGCTGAGCGACGAGATCGACGTGCCGCTCACCGCGTCCGCGCTCTTCGGGATGGTGCTGGTCGCCGCCCTGGACTGGCAGGCGTTCCAGTCCCACCGCACCATCGACGACGTGCACTCCGCCCTGTCCCGGCTGCTGCAGGGCCGGGTCGGCGGGGACGCCCGGCGGACGTGAGTGGGCGCTGTTCCGGCACATCCCGATCCCCCTCGGACCGTGCCGGAACAGCGCCACCCGTTCACCCCCGTTACGTCCGGGCCGCCCCGGTTCCGCCGCCCCGTGTCGGCGGTACCGGCGCCGCGCCCGTCCGTGGTCCCCACTGTCTCCCGGACGGGGGCGCCGGCCCATCCGCGCTCCTACTCAAGTCTTCAACTAGGTACGGGTACTCACGACCGCGCGGTTCGCCCGCCCGCCCCGCCGGCGGTTCGCTACGATCCCCACCATGTCGGTACTTCCGCTCGTGTTCACCAGCGGCTGGGCGAGCGGGATCAACGCCTACGCCGTGGTGTTCCTGCTCGGCCTGATGGGCGCGACCGGGGTCACCGACGAGGTTCCCGCGTCCCTGGAGCGGCCCGACGTGCTGATCGTGGCCGGAGTGCTCTTCCTGTGCGAGGCCGTCGCCGACAAGATCCCGCTCGTCGACTCGGCGTGGGACGCGGTGCACACCGTCATCCGCCCGGTCGCCGGCGCGGTGGTCGCGGCGCTGCTCGCGGGGCAGGACGGCTCGCTGCCGCAGCTGGCCGCCGCCGCGGTGGGCGGCTCGACGGCGCTCGCCAGCCACCTCGTCAAGGCGGGCACGCGGATAGCGGTCAACACCTCGCCGGAGCCCGCCAGCAACATCGTCCTCAGCCTCGCCGAGGACCTCGGGGTCTCCGCGATCATCGTCTTCGCGCTGTTCCACCCGCTCGCCGCCGCGATCATCGCCGCCACGCTGCTGGTGCTCGGCATCATCACGGTCGTCTTCCTCTTCTCCCGGATCCGCCGCTTCCTGCGCCGCTGGAAGGCGCGGCGCGAGGCGAAGCGCCTGGCCGCACCCGCCGCGCCCGGCTGAGGCGACCTGCCGGCCGGCGCTGCCGGCGGCGCCCGATACAGTCCCTGGCATGGCACGGATCGCGGTAATCGGCGCGGGTATGGGGGCAATGGCGACGGCGGCCCGGCTGGCCGTCGGCGGCCACCGGGTGGCGGTCTACGAGCGCTCGGCGACCTACGGCGGAGCCGTCGGCAGGCTCGCCCGGGACGGCTTCACCTTCGACACCGGCCCCGGCCTGCTCCACCTGCCCGCCGTCTACCGCGACCTCTTCGTCAAGACCGGCAAGGAGCCGCTGGAGAGCCGCGTCGGTCTGGCGCAGGTCGATCCCGCGAGCCGCCACCTCTTCGCGGACGGCACGGACGTGTCGCTGCCGAACGCGACCCGCGCGGGCGTCATCGGCGCGCTGGACGGAGCGTTCGGCGCGGGCGCCGGCGAGCGCTGGAGCGAGGTGATGGGCCGGGCCCGCGAGGTCTGGGAGGCCACCCGCCGCCCGCTGCTGGAGGACGCCCTCACCGACGACACCGCCGCGCTCGGCCGCGACCCCTACCCCGCCGTGCGGCGCGGGCTCTTCCGCCGCGGCACCCCGTCGCTGGCCTCCGTCGCCGACCGCGAGCTGGCCGACCCGCGGGCGGCCGCCCTGCTGACGAGCTACGCCCTGGCGTACGGCTTCGACCCGCGCGCCGTCCCGGCGAGCGCCACGGTCCTGCCGTACATGGAGCAGACCTTCGGCGCCTGGTACGTGCGCGGCGGCCTGCGGGCCCTCGCCGACGCAGTGTACGAGCGGTGCGTGCAGCGCAGGGTCGAGTTCCACTTCGACAGCGCGGTCGCCGGGGTGCGGACCGGGCCGGACGGCCGGGCCTGCGGCCTCGACCTCGCCGACGGGCGGCGGATCGACGCGGACACGGTGGTCGCGGGAGCGCCGCTGCCGGCGCCGGGCGGACCGGGCCCCCGGGCGGACCTCGTCCCCGGCCGGTTCGTGGTCTGCCTGGCGCTGCGCGGCCCCCGCCCGGAGGGCACCGTGCACCGCACGGTGGTGCACGCCCCCGACGGCCGCGCGGAGTGGCGGTCGGTCTTCTCCGGCGGCGCTCCGTGCGACGTTCCGACCGTGACGGTGCTGCGCCCCGACGACCCGTCGACGGTCCCGGACGGGTCGTCCGAGGCGGTCACGCTCCAGGTCACGGTGGCGACGGCGGCCGGCGGGCCGGGGTGGGACGCGCGCGGCGTCGCGGCGGGCTTCGCCGAGCGGGTGGTGGAGGCGGCCGAGGCCGCCGTTCCCGGCCTGCGCGGGCGGGAGTTGTGGCGCGAGGTGCGCACTCCGGCCGACACCGAGCGGGAGACGGGCGCTCCGGGCGGCGCGGTGCCCGGTCCCGCCCTGGCGGGCGCGAACGGCCTGCACCTGCACCCCGCCAACCGCTCCGCGGTCCCCGGCCTGTGGTCCGTCGGCGGCTGGTCCCACCCCGGCGGCGGTCTGGCCCACGCGGGCATGTCGGGCGCGATCGTCGCCGACCTGATCGCGGGCGGACCCGGCGGCAGCCGGTAGCCCCGAGCAGCTCCGGCACGGCCCCGGTCCCGGCGCGGCCCCGGGCGGCTAGTAGCGGTAGGGGTCGTACGGGTCCGCGTACAGCGGCTGGTCGTACTGCGGTTGCTGGGGCTGCTGCGGGATGTACGCCTGCTGCTCCGCGGACTGCTGCTGCCCGTAGGGCTGCTGCTGCTCGGCGGACTGCTGCTGCGGGACCCACACCCCGCCGGGCGGCGTGTCGTAGCCGAACTCGTGGTCGTACTGCGGGGTGTACTGCTGCTGGCCCGGGTCCTGGTAGGGGGCCGCGTAGGCGGCGTCGTAGTCGTGCTGGCCGCCCCAGGCGTACGCGTCGGCCGCCGCGGGCTGCGGCTGCTGCTCACCGGTGCCGCCCCAGCCCTCGTACCCCTGGGCGCCGTAGCCCTCGTAGCCGCCGCTGGTGTACAGGTCCGGGGTGTACGTGGACTGGCCGTCGTAGATGCCGTACTCGCCGGTGTCGTCGAGCACCGGCATCGCCTGGTACACGGTGGCCAGTTCGGGCGCCTGTGCCACCTCCTCGACGGGGCTGACCTCCAGGACGGGCTCGCCCGCCCCGGCGCCCGCGCCGCGGACGGCCCTGCGGCGGCGGCTGGAGCCGGGGCTGCCGCCGAGCGCCCAGCCGGTGGAGAAGCCCTGCCGGTAGGAGATCGTCACGAACGTCTGGCCGGTGCCGAACGCCGCGGCGCCGAGCGCGATGACGATCGCGTTGCGCAGCGAGACACCGCCGACCACGCCGAGGAATCCCGCGAAGGCGAGCAGCCGCCAGCGCAGCCGCGCCTTGTACTGCAGCAGCACCTCACCGAGCAGCCACAGCGCGACCACGCCGAACGCGATGTAGAGCAGCGTGTAGCCCATGTCCGCACTTCCTCACCTCACGAGCGGTCACGACCTCTGGTGCAGACCGAGATTCTCGTAGATTTCCAGCGACGCCGTGGAATGGTTAAGCGTAATGAAGTGGAGTCCGGGGATGTCCTCGGCCATCAGGCGTTGGCACATCTCCGTCGCGAACTCGATGCCGATCGCCCGCACCGCCGCCGGATCGTCCTTCACCGCGAGGATACGGTCGGCCAGCGCCGGGGGGAAAGGCACGTTGCTGAGTTCGGGGAAACGGGTGATCTGCCGGACGTTCGTCACCGGCATGATCTCCGGGATGATCGGGGTGTCGCAGCCCGCGGCGGCGACCCGGTCGCGCAGCCGGAAGTAGTCGTCGGCGTCGTAGAACATCTGCGTGATGGCGAAGTCGGCCCCGGCGCGGCACTTGTCGATGAAGTTGCGGGTGTCGGAGGCCCAGTCGCTGGAGCGCGGGTGCATTCCGGTGAACGCCGCGACGCCGACGCAGAAGTCGCCGGACTCCTTGATCAGCCGGACCAGGTCGGCGGCGTACAGCAGTCCCTGGGGGTGCTGGACCCACTCGCCGAGCGGGTCGCCGGGCGGGTCGCCGCGGACCGCGAGGATGTTCCGGATCCCGGCGTCGGCGTACTGCCCGATGATGTTGCGCAGCTCGGCGATCGAGTGGTTGACCGCCGTCAGGTGCGCGACCGGGGTCAGCGTGGTGTCGGAGACGATCCGGTCGGTGGCGCGGACGGTGCCGTCGCGGGACGATCCGCCGGCGCCGTAGGTCACGGACACGAAGGTCGGCCCCACCGCTTCGATCCGGCGGATGGCGTTCCAGAGGGTCCGCTCGCCCTTCTCGGTCTTCGGTGCGGCGAATTCGAAGGAATACGACCGCTCGCCGGACGCGAGGAGCTCACGAATGGTGACCGCGCGATCGGTCCGGGTAGAAGGTGTCCCAAGGGCCATAACGGAAGGGTAACCGCGCCCCGAGACCACCCGTAACCAGGACGGCCGATTTATCCACGTGCGCCCCACCCCCGTCCATCCCTTGGACACGCATCGGTGACATTCGGGGCGCGGAGTGGACCGCCGGCGGCCGGTGAAGCGGAACGCTCAGCCGTCGGACGGGGTGTCGTACGAGGTCACGGCCTTCGCCAGGGCCGCCGCCGCGGCGCCGGGATCGTCGGCCTCGGTGATCGCGCGGACGACGACGATCCGCCGGGCCCCCGCCTCCAGCACCTGCTCGACGTTGCCCAGGTCGATCCCGCCGATCGCGAACCAGGGCCGGGCGGTCCCCAGCGAGGCCGCGTACCGCACCAGCTCCAGGCCCGGCGCGTGCCGGCCGGGCTTGGTCGGGGTGGGCCAGACCGGCCCGGTGCAGAAGTAGTCGGCGCCGGGCTCCACCGCGGCCGCGGCCACCTCGGACTCCGCGTGGCAGGACCGTCCGAGGACCACGTCGCCGCCGAGGACGGCGCGGGCGGCGGGCACCGGCAGGTCGCCCTGCCCCAGGTGCAGCACGTCGGCACCCGACGCGTGCGCCACGTCCGCCCGGTCGTTCACCGCGAGCAGCTTGCCGTACCGGCGGCACGCGTCGGCCAGCACCGCGAGCGCGTCCAGCTCGTCGCGCGCCTCGATCCCCTTGGCGCGCAGCTGGATGACGTCGACGTCCGAGGCGAGCACCGCGTCCGCGAACTCGGCCAGGTCGCCCCGGCCGGTCCTGGCGTCGGTGCACAGGTACAGCCGGGCGGCGGCGAACCGCTCGCGGACGGTGGACTGCTCGGGCATGGTGCCGCTCCCCCTCGGTGCTGCGGGTCCTGCTGCCGTGACTGCTGCTGCTACTGCTACTGCTACTGCTGCCGCTGCGGGCTAGAAGCCGAGCGCCTGGGCGCGGCGCTTCACTTCCGTCCCGCGGTTCTCCTTGAGCGCCTGCGTGGGCGTGCCGGGCAGCGTCGGGTCCTCGGTGAACAGCCACTCCAGCGCCTCTTCGTCGCTGAAGCCGTTGTCCTTGAGGACCGTCAGCAGGCCGGGCAGCCCCTTGACGATGCTTCCCTCGCCGATGAAGTCGGCGGGGACCATCAGGACGCGGTTCTCACCGCGGCGGATGGCGAGGAACAGCTTCTCCTTGATCATCGGGCGGACCCGGGTGATGGGCACACCCAGTCGCTCGGCGACCTCGGGGAGGTTCAGCCAGGAAGGTACGAGGGCATCAATCGTTGCGTCGATCTCGGTCACGGGACAAGCGTGCCATCCCCGGCGGGCACCCGCGTACCGGTTGGCGGCCGGGGAGCCTGACGGTTTGCCCACATCCGCCCGGCGAGCCCGGTTTCGCCGTCAGGCGCCGGCCGCGGTCTTGAGCGGAACGGCCGGGTCGCCGACGAGCGCGGCGTCCAGGTGCGCGCCGCGTTCGATGAGCTTGCGGCCCTGGGCCAGGTCGCGCGGGCGGCCGACGGCGAGCAGCGCCGCGAGCACGCCGTCGCGCAGCCAGCAGACCGACCAGGCGGGCCCCGCCGGGTCGCCGCGCAGCAGCATGGTGTCGGTGGCCGAGTGGTGCCCCGCGTACTGCACGAAACGGCCGAACTGCTCGGACCAGAAGTACGGCACCGGGTCGTACACCTCGTCGCCGCCCAGCACGTTCGCGGCGGCGGCCCGCGGCCCCTGGACCGCGTTGTCCCAGTGGTGGACGAGGAGCCGCTCGCCGAAGCGCGCGGACGGGAAGGACGCGCAGTCCCCGACCGCGAAGACGTCGGGCACCGAGGTCCGCAGCCGGTCGTCCGCCTGCACCGAGCGGTCGGGGCCCAGCTCCACGCCGGAGCCGGCCAGCCAGCCGGTGGCCGGCCGGGCGCCGATGCCGACGACGACGGCCCCGGCCCGCAGCCGCGTCCCGTCGGCGAGCAGCACCGCGCCGGGTTCGACGGCCGCGACGGCGGTCCCGGTGAGCAGTTCGGCGCCCGCGTCGGCGTACCAGTCGCGCATGTGGTCGGTGACCGAGCCGGGCAGGACGCCGGCCAGCGGCCGGTCGGCCGCCTCGACGACGGTCACCGCGCAGCCCGCCTGGCGGGCCGCCGTGGCGAACTCCGCGCCGATCCAGCCCGCTCCCACCACGACGACGTCGCGCTTCTCCTCGAGCACCGGCCGCAGCTCGGCGGCGTCGTCCAGGGTGCGCAGCATGTAGACGCCCGGGATGCCCTCGCTGCCGGGCAGCGCCACCGGGTGGGCGCCGGTGGCGAGCACCAGCCGGTCGTAGCGGACCACGCCCTCGTCGGTGACGAGCTGCCGGTCGGCGGGGCGCAGCGCGCTCGCGTGCCGGCCGAGCAGCAGCTCGACGTCGAGGCCGTTGAAGTCCACGTCGAAGGGCGAGCCCTCGGCCGTGCCGAGGAGGACGGACTTGGACAGCGGCGGGCGGTCGTACGGTGCGTGCGGTTCGGCGCCCAGCAGCGTGATGTCGCCGCGCCACCCCTGCTCCCGCAACGACACAGCGGTCTGCACTCCGGCCATCCCGGCCCCGACGATCACTGCGCGCTCGGCGCTTGGCTGGCTCACACGATCACCGTAACGCGCCGGGGATTACCGGTAGGGCGCCCGTGCGAAATCGATCCCCCTGTCTCCGGCCCCCCTCGAGCCGGGCTCCCTTACCCGGGGTCCGGCGCGCGTACTAGGGTGGCGGGACCAACGCACTCGCGGGAGCCCGGACGCACCGGGCTGAGAGGGCGGCTGACCGGCCGCCGACCGTACGAACCTGATCCGGGTCATGCCGGCGAAGGGAGGAGCGGGACACCCATGCATCCCTCGCGCCACCGCTACGACGTTCTGGTCGTGGGCGGCGGAATCATCGGACTCGTCACGGCCTGGCGCGCCGCGCAGCGCGGGCTGAGCACCGCGCTCGCCGACCCGGCGCCGGGCGGCGGAGCCGCGCACGTCGCGGCCGGCATGCTGGCCGCCGTCACGGAGCTGCAGTACGGCGAGCAGACGCTGCTCGAACTGAACCTCGCGTCGGCGCGCCGCTACCCGTCCTTCGCCGCCGAGCTGGAGGACGCCACGGGCCTGGACCTCGGCTACCGGCCGTGCGGCACGCTCGCCGTCGCCCTGGACGCCGACGACCGCGCCGACCTGCGCGAACTGCACGCCTTCCAGACCTCGCTCGGGCTGCGCTCCGAGTGGCTGTCCGGCCGCGACTGCCGCCGGCTGGAACCGATGCTGGCGCCCGGTGTGCGCGGCGGCCTGCGCGTGGACGGCGACCACCAGGTCGACCCGCGCCGGCTGGCCGCCGCGCTGCTGCGCGCGGCCGAACTCGCCGGCGTGGTCCTGCACCGCGGCTCCGCGGCCCGGATCGAGACCGTCCGGGACCGCGCCACCGGCGCGGTGCTCGACGACGGCACGGTGCTCGCCGCCGAGCAGACCGTGCTCGCGGCGGGCAGCCGCAGCGGCTGCATGCCGGGCGTCCCCGAGCACGCCCTGCCGCCGGTCAGACCGGTCAAGGGGCAGACGCTGCGGCTGCGCGTCCCGCCCGGCCTCGCCCCGTTCCTGTCCCGCACGGTGCGGGCCGTGGTGCGCGGCGGCCACGTCTACCTCGTGCCGCGCGAGAACGGCGAGCTGGTCGTGGGCGCGACCAGCGAGGAGCTCGGCTGGGACACCACCGTCACCGCCGGCGGCGTCTACGAGCTGCTGCGCGACGCGCACGAGCTGGTGCCGGGGCTCACCGAGCTGCCGCTCGTCGAGACCCTGGCGGGGCTGCGCCCCGGCTCCCCCGACAACGCCCCGCTGCTTGGCCGCAGCGCGCTGCCCGGTCTGCTGCTGGCCACCGGCCACCACCGCAACGGCGTCCTGCTGACCCCGGTGACCGGCGACGTCATGGCCGAGCTGCTCACGACGGGCTCGGTGCCCGAGTCGGCCCGGCCCTTCTCCCCCACACGTTTCGCGCTTCAGGAGCAGCCCGCATGACCCTCTCCACCGTCTCCGTCAACGGTGAGGCCCGGGAGATCGCCGAGGGCCTGACCCTCGACCGCCTCGTCGCCTCCCTGACGTCCGCCCCCGCGGGCGTCGCCGCCGCCCTCAACGAGGCCGTCGTCCCCCGCAGCCGCTGGACCACCACCGCCCTCGCCGACGGCGACCGCGTCGAGGTCCTCACCGCCGTCCAGGGAGGCTGATCCCGTGCCGTATCCCGTACCCGCGGCGGCCACCGGCCACGACACCCTGCGGATCGCCGGGGTCCCCTTCACCTCCCGGCTGATCATGGGCACCGGCGGCGCGCCCAGCCTGGACGTCCTCGAACAGGCGCTGCTCGCCTCCGGCACGGAGCTCACCACGGTCGCGATGCGCCGCCTCGACCCGGCGACGAAGGGCTCCGTGCTCTCGGTGCTCGCCAAGCACGGCATCCGGGTGCTGCCGAACACGGCCGGCTGCTTCACCGCGGGCGAGGCCGTGCTCACCGCGCGGCTGGCCCGCGAGGCGCTGGGCACCGACTGGGTCAAGCTGGAGGTCATCGCCGACGAGCGCACCCTGCTGCCGGACACCGCCGAGCTGCTGGACGCCGCCGAGACGCTGGTCGACGACGGGTTCACCGTCCTGCCCTACACCAACGACGACCCGGTGACCGCCCGCAGGCTGGAGGACGTCGGCTGTGCGGCGATCATGCCGCTGGGGTCGCCGATCGGCTCGGGGCTCGGGATCCGCAACCCGCACAACTTCCAGCTCATCACCGAGCGGGCGGGCGTCCCGGTCATCCTCGACGCCGGGGCGGGCACCGCGTCCGACGCGGCGTTCGCCATGGAGCTGGGGTGCGCCGCCGTCATGCTGGCGTCGGCCGTCACCCGCGCCCAGCAGCCGGCGCTGATGGCGGAGGCCATGCGGGACGCGGTGCGGGCGGGGCGGCTGGCCTTCCGGGCCGGACGCATCCCCCGGCGGCACTACGCGGCCGCGTCGTCGCCCGTCGAGGGCGTGGCGGCGTTCGACCCCGAGCGGCCCGCCTTCAGCGGGGCCTGACGAAGCGGAACGCTGCCACCCGGGTCACGGTTGCGTCCCGGATCAGCACGGGCGGGACACAGTACGGCCGCGTTCGGTGGGACGGGTCGGCGACGGCTCGTAGACTTCCGTGTCGTGGATACGACCCTGCAGGACCCTCTCGTCGGGCAGACGCTCGACGGCCGCTACCGGGTCGAGGCGCGCATCGCCGTCGGCGGGATGGCCACGGTCTACCGGGCTGTGGACACCCGCCTGGACCGCGTGCTCGCGCTGAAGGTGATGCACCCCGGGCTGGCGGCCGACACCGGCTTCGTCGACCGCTTCATCTTCGAGGCCAAGGCCGTGGCCCGCCTCGCGCACCCGAACGTGGTCGGCGTGTACGACCAGGGCACCGACGGCACGTTCGTCTACCTGGCCATGGAGTACATCGCCGGCTGCACGCTGCGCGACGTGCTGCGCGAGCGCGGGGCGCTGCCACCGCGGGCCGCGCTGGACATCCTGGAGCCGGTGCTCGCCGCGCTCGGCGCCGCGCACCGGGCCGGGCTGATCCACCGGGACGTGAAGCCGGAGAACGTCCTGATCGGGGACGACGGCCGGGTCAAGGTCGTGGACTTCGGCCTGGTCCGGGCGGTCGACACCACCACCAGCGTGACGACCGGCTCGGTGCTGGGCACCGTCTCGTACCTGGCGCCCGAGCAGATCGAGCACGGCACGATAGACCAGCGGACGGACGTGTACGCCTGCGGCGTGCTGCTGTACGAGATGCTGACCGGCGGGAAGCCGCACGTCGGCGGCACGCCGATGCAGGTCATCTTCCACGTACTGAACGAGGACATCGCCGCGCCGTCGCAGGCCGTCCCCGGGCTGGCACCCGCGCTGGACGCCCTGGTCGCGCGGGCCTCCGCCCGGGACCCGCGGCTGCGGCCCGAGGACGCCGTGGAGCTGCTGGCGCAGCTGCACGCCACCCGTCAGACGCTGAGCGAGGAGCAGCTGGACCTGGTGCCGCCCCGGGCGGTCCGGGAGGTCGCGGAGCCGCAGGACGCCGTCCCGGCGGGCGCCCACGGCGCGCCCGGCGGCGACGAGGAGCTGACGAGCGTCATCTCCCGGCCGGTCCTGCCGGCCGAGGAGGAACTGAACCGGACCAGCGTGCTCCAGCTCCCGCCGCCGCTGCCGCCCGCCCCGGCGGGTCCGCCGGGACCGGACAGCCCGATGGGGCACCGCCCTCCCCGCCGCGGCCCGCGCCGCGGTGTGCTGGCGCTGGTCGCGGCGGTGCTGCTGATCCTCGGGCTCGGGGCCGGCGTCTGGTACATCAGCGACGGCCAGTTCACCAAGGTGCCGGCCGTCCTGGCGCTGTCCCAGGCGGACGCGCAGCAGAAGCTCGACGCCGCCGGCCTGCACACGAAGGTCACCACCAACTTCAGCCTCACCGTCCCCCGCGGCAAGGTCATCTCCACCGACCCCGGCCCCGGCCAGCGCGTCCGCGACAACGCGGAGGTGACGCTGACCGTCTCCAAGGGGCCGCAGGAGATCCGCGTGCCCGACGTGACCGGCAAGACGCTGGCGGTGGCGCAGGAGCAGATCAAGGGCGCCGCGCTGACGCCGGGCGCGGTGACGCAGGAGTTCACGGAGGACGTGCCCAAGGGCGCCGTGATCTCCACGGACCCGCCGGCCGGCACCAAGCGTTCGCCGGACGCCGTCGTGTCGATCGTCGTCAGCAAGGGCGCCGCGGCGGAGGTCCCGGACGTGGTCGGGGACTCGGTCGCCGACGCGCAGCAGGCGCTGCAGGACGCCGGGTTCATCGTCGCGCTCGCCCCGGAGAAGGTCTTCTCCGACGTGGCCGAGAAGGACACGGTCGCCCTCCAGACACCGGAGAAGGGCACCCAGGCGGGGCAGGGCGACACCGTCACCCTCACCATCTCCAAGGGGCTGCAGCTCTTCGACGTGCCCGACGTGAAGGGCAAGAGCTCGGGCGACGCGCGGACGATCCTCAAGGCGGCGGGCTTCGAGATCCGGGTGCTGCACGCCTTCTTCGGCGACACCGTGTTCAGCCAGTCCCCGGACGGGGGCAAGCAGGCGGCCAAGGGCTCGACGATCACCGTGTGGGTCCGGTGAACCGCAACCCCGTCGGCGGCCACGTCCATGTGGCCGGCGGGCTCGCGACCGTCGGGCTGGCCAACGCCGAGCGGCTGACGGCCGAGGCCGTCCAGGTCTTCGTGGCCAACCCGCGCGGCTGGGCCACGCCGCCCGGCGACCCGCGGCAGGACGAGCTGTTCCGCACCGGCCGGGCCGCGGCGGAGGTGCCCGCGTACGTGCACGCGCCCTACCTGATCAACTTCGGCTCGGAGAGCGCCGCCACGGTCGAGAAGTCGGTGCAGTCGCTGCGCCACTCCCTGCGCCGGGGCCGGGAGATCGGCGCGCTGGGCGTCGTGGTGCACACCGGCTCCGCGACGGGCGGACGCCCCCGCTCCGCCGCGCTCGCACAGGTGCGGGAGCACCTGCTGCCGCTGCTCGACGAGCTGACGCACGACGACGACCCGTGGCTGCTGCTGGAGCCGACGGCGGGCCAGGGCGCCTCGCTCTGCTCGCTGGTCGAGGACCTGGGCCCGTACGCCGACGCCCTGGACCGGCACCCGAGGCTGGGGGTCTGCCTGGACACCTGCCACGCCTTCGCCGCCGGGCACGACATGGCGGCGCCCGGCGGGATGAAACTGCTGCTCGACGCGTTGGTGGACACCGTCGGCGAGGGCCGGCTGCGGCTGATCCACGCCAACGACTCCAAGGACGTCAGCGGCGCCCACAAGGACAGGCACGAGAACATCGGCGCAGGTCACATCGGCTCCGAGCCGTTCCGCGAGCTGTTTCACCACCCGGCCACCGCCGGGGTTCCGCTGATCATCGAGACGCCGGGCGGCCCGGAGGGCCATGCCGCGGACGTGGCCCTGCTCAAGTCCCTGCGGGACGGGCCGCGGGAGGTCTAGCCGGCCGGTCAGCCGGTCAGAGTTCGGGGCCGTCCCCGGGCTCCTCCTGGTAGGAGTAGCGCTGCTCCGACCACGGGTTGCCGACGTTGTGGTAGCCGCGCTCCTCCCAGAAGCCGCGGCGGTCGGCGGTCATGTACTCCACGCCCCTGACCCATTTGGGTCCTTTCCAGGCGTAGAGGTGCGGCACCACCAGACGGGCCGGGAATCCGTGCTCCGCGGTCAGCGGTTCGCCGCCCTTGTGGGTCGCGAATATCGACTTGTCGTCGGAGAAGTCCTCGATCCTGAGGTTCGAGGAGAAGCCGTACTCGGCCCACACCATCACGTGCGTGACGCCCGGCGCCGGGGGCGCGAGCCGCAGCACCGTCGCGGCGGAGACGCCGCCCCACTCCATGCCGACCATGCTGAACTTCGTCACGCAGTGGAAGTCCGCCGTCACCACGGAGTACGGCAGCGCCGAGAACTCCTCGTGGTTCCAGCAGTGCTTGTCCCCGTCGGCCGTGGCCCCGAAGACCCGGAACTCCCACCGGTCCGGCTTGAAGCGCGGAACGGGACCGTAGTGGGTGACCGGCCAGCCCCGCTGGAGCCGCTGCCCGGGGGGAAGCTCACCCGCGCGGCTTTCGGACTGACCCATGGCTCCATGGTGACAGACCGGACGCAGTGCTCCTGACAGGGCTGCGCGCGATTCGGGGCCGCCGCACCCCGTGGGAGGCACCCGTTGCGCCACCCGATGTAAGCGTGCACTTACTGGATCAACCCGGGATGCGGTGCGAGGATGCCGCCATCTTGTCGATTCACTTGGGAAGGACGGCGTTGCCATGCAGGGCGACCCCGAGGTCATCGAGTTCCTCAACGAACAGCTGACCGCAGAGCTGACCGCGATCAACCAGTACTTCCTGCACGCGAAGATGCAGGAGAACTTCGGCTGGACGAAGCTCGCGAAGTACACCCGTTCGGAATCGATCGACGAGATGAAGCACGCGGAGGTGCTGACCGACCGCATCCTCTTCCTCGACGGCCTGCCGAACTACCAGCGGCTGTTCCACGTGCGGGTGGGCCAGACGGTCACCGAGATGTTCCAGGCGGACCGCCAGGTCGAGGCCGAGGCCATCGACCGGCTCAAGCGCGGCATCGAGGTCATGCGGGCCAAGGGCGACATCACCTCGGCGAACATCTTCGAGTCGATCCTCGCCGACGAGGAGCACCACATCGACTACCTCGACACGCAGCTGGAGCTGGTCGAGAAGCTCGGCGAACCGCTCTACATCGCGCAGCTCATCGAGCAGCCGGAGAGCTGAGCCCGCTGCGGCTCGGGTCGCTACGGCTCAGGCCGCTTCGGCCATCGGCTCGTCGGTGGCGGCCAGCCGCGCCGCGGCGGGCTGGGCCGCGGGGGCGGCCGTCCGGCCCAGGAGTGCCTGGATGCGCTTGACGCAGGAGCCGCAGTCGGTGCCGGCCTTGCAGGCCGAGGCGAGCTTGCGGGGGCTGCACGCACCGGAGTCCGCGTGCTGCCTGACCTGCTGCTCGGTGATGCCGAAGCAAGAGCACACGTACACGCGGTTCACCCCTCTCGGGCGCCCTGGGCTGAGGTTACCCTTACCTTACCCGGCGCTTCCGTAGGTGAAAAGCCGCAAGGGGCGCGGATCTGTGTGATCCGCGCCCCTTGTGCTGTCTACCGGCTCTCCGCCGCGATCACTGGCCCCGGTACATCTCCGCGACGAGGAAGGCCAGGTCGAGGGATTGGCTGCGGTTCAGCCGCGGGTCGCAGGCCGTCTCGTAGCGCTGGTGGAGGTCGTCGACGAAGA
>NZ_JBEYJD010000062.1:0-42113 GCF_040636125.1 Streptomyces sp. NPDC006733
CTCCGAAAACGGCTCTGGCCGCCGGTGGAAACCGGCGGCCAGAGCTTTCGAGCGGGGTGGGATCAGTTGTTGCCGGCGCCGTTGCCGGAGAGGACGGCCGCGCCCGGAGGGGGTGCGGGGTGTCGCCGCCCGCGCGACCGAGGCCCGACGGCGGTCAGTGGTCAGCGGTTGAGGCGCAGCGTCCAGATGATGCTCATCTCGCCGGTGACCGCGCCGTCCTCGCGGCGGATCGTGACGCGGACGGGGAACTCGGGGCGCTCGCCGGCGTCGAGTTCGGCGACGACCTCCGCGGCGGGGCGGCCGAGCTCGGCGGTGGCCGTGACCGCGCCCATCGCGAGCTTCGCGTAGCCGATCTCCGCGCGCACCGCGAGCGGCACGGCGCGGGAGAGCTGGTCGCCGAAGGCGCTCAGCACGATCGCGCCGCTGGCGGACTCGGCCAGGGTGAACATGGCGCCGGCGTGCGGGCCGCCGACGTGGTTGTGGAAGTCGGGCTGGTCGGGGAGCGTGACGACGGCACGCTCCGCGCTGGTCTCCCCGAACTGCAGGTTCAGGGTGCGGACCATGGGCACAGTGGCCGCAAGCAGTTCGCCGGTCGAAGGCAGGGTCTCGGACATGCCTGGATGTTACCAGTGAGTAGCCACTCCGCCCAGGGTGTTCGTACGGCGCCCAGCGCGAACTACCGACCAGTAACGAGGGGCGGCGTGGAACCGCGCGCCCCCACCCCCTAGTGTTTCTGGCCATGTGGCCAGGAGAGCAGCAGCCCGGGGGACAGCAGCACCCTCAGGGCCAGTACCCGCAGGACCCGAACCAGCAACCGCCGTACCAGGCGCCGTCGCCCTACCAGACGCCGTCCCCGTACCAGACCCCCGGCTACGGCTATCCGCAGCAGGCGCCGCAGCAGCCGCAGTACCAGCAGCCCGCGCCGCCGCCCGGCCAGCCTCCGCAGTGGGGTCCGCCCACCATGCCCGGCGGCCCCGGCCCCGGCGGCCCGCCGCCCGGCAACCGCAGGAACACGACGGTGATCGTGTCCATCGTCGCCGCCGTGGCGGTGATCGCGGCCGTGGTCGTCGGTGGCGTGTACCTGATGGGCGACGACAAGGACGACAAGGCCGCCGAGCCGACCAAGAGCCCGACGGTCTCGCAGAGCGCCACGCCGACGCCCACTCCCACCCCCTCGAACAGCGCGGCGGCCGCCGCCGGCGGGACCGGCGACGACTCGCGCGGCAACCCGGCCGACTTCGAGGTCAAGCCGGTCGTCCCGGGCTGGCAGGTCGTCCGGCGCACCGAGCGCAACGTCGCCTTCGACGTGCCCGCCAACTGGACACTGGCCAGCGAGGGCACCCTCATCGGCTTCGAGGACAAGGGCAAGCCCGCCGTCACCATGGGCGCGCCCGCGTTCTACAAGGAGAACTGGTGCGGTACGAGCGACCGTGCCGCGGTGGGGACCAAGGGCGCCAACGGCGCCAAGAGCGTCCAGGAGGCCGCTGAGGTCCAGGCCGAGTCCTGGGCGTACTGGGGGTACCAGGAGGACGGCAAGGTCACCGTCGCCAAGACCCCCGCCAAGCCGTTCAGCAACACGCACGGCATCACCGGCTTCGCCTCCTCCGCGACCGCCAAGAACGTGCCCAAGAAGGACAAGTGCTCCTCCGACGGCGTCGTCTACACGGTCGCCTGGGTGGACTCCACCAAGGCCCTGACCGTGTGGGTGCTCTACGCCGACCGCGGTGCGGGCGTCACCGACGGCGTGCCGGACGCGACCATCACCACCATCATGGGCAGCATCCGCGAGCTGAAGAAGAAGAGTTGAGCCGACGGCGGTGGGCCGCACGGGCCCACCGCCGAAATCCGGTGGCACCGCGGCGGACGGGCCGCGATAGTCGCCAGGTGACCTCTGCCGCCGCACCCCGCTCCCCCGGCCGCCGGCCCCGGCTGCCCTCCTGGGCCGGACGCAACTTCCAGCTGCTCACCGCGGCGTCGGTCATCACCAGCCTCGGCAACTCCGGGGCCCTCATCGCGGCGGCCTTCGCGGTCATCGAGTCCGGCGGCAGCGCCACCGACGTCGGCCTGGTCGCCGCCTCCCGCACGCTGCCGCTGGTGGTCTTCCTGCTCATCGGCGGAGCGCTCGCCGACCGGCTGCCCCGCAACCAGGTGATGGTCGCGGCCAACGTGCTCAACTGCGCCTCGCAGGCGGTCTTCGCCACCCTGGTGATCTCCGGGCACGCGCAGCTGTGGCAGATGGCCGCGCTCACCGCGGTCGGCGGCACCGCGCACGCGTTCTTCTCCCCCGCCTCCGAGGGGATGCTGCTGGCGACCGTCGACCCGGCCCACGCCAACAAGGCCTTCTCGGTCTTCCGGGTGGGCATGAACGGGGCGAACATCGGCGGCGCGGCGCTGGGCGGCGCCCTGGTCGCCGCCATCGGCCCCGGCTGGGTCCTCGCCGTCGACGCGGCCGCGTTCGCGGTCGCGGCGGTGCTGCGCGCGTTCCTCACCGGCACCCGGAACCTGCGCTCCGAGCCCGGCGGCGGCATGCTGCGCGACCTGCGCGAGGGCTGGCGCGAGTTCGTCTCGCGCCGCTGGCTGTGGGGCATCGTCGTGCAGTTCGCCGTCGTCAACGCGGTCTTCACCGCCTCCGAGGCGGTCTACGGGCCGCTGGTCTCGGAGGACCGCCTCGGCGGCGCCGGTCCCTGGGGGCTGGCGCTGGCGGCGTTCGGCGCGGGCACGGTGGGCGGCGGCGTGCTGATGATGCGCTGGAAGCCGCGCCGCATGCTGCTGGCCGGCACGCTCTGCGTCTTCGCGATGGCACTGCCGCCCGCCGCCCTGGCCCTGGTGGTGCCCGCGGCCGCGCTGGCGGCGCTGATGTTCGCGACCGGTGTGGCGGTGGAGGTCTTCGGGGTCGGCTGGATGCTCGCCCTGCACCAGGAGATCCCCGGCGACAAGCTGTCGCGGGTCTCCTCGTACGACTGGTTCGGCTCGGTGGCCATGGTGCCGGTCGCCACGGCGCTCGCGGGCCCCGCCATGAACACGCTCGGCCGGTCCACCGCCCTGTGGGGCTGTTCCGGGCTCGTCGTGCTGCTCACCGGCGCCGTGCTGCTGGTGCCCGAGGTCCGCGGACTGACGCGCCGCGAGACCTCCGCGGTCGTGGAGTCGGCGGCGGCCGTCCCCGGCGCCGCGCCGATCCCGGGAGCGTCGCCGCTGCCCGGCGCTGTCACCGCCGCCGGGCTGTCCCAGCCGGCTCAGCCGACGGTGAAGGCACCGTCCGGCGGCTCCGGTGACGGCACCGCCGTGGCGTCGTAGACCGGCGACGCCCCGGCCGCGAGGCGCGCGAGGGCGTCCCCGTCGACGACCCGGGCGGGGAACGCGTCGGCCGCCGTCAGCCGGGCGAGCCGGTCCAGCGGCAGCGGGTCGTGCGAACCGAGCAGCACGGCGTTGCCGAAGCGCCGGCCGCGCAGCATCCCCGGCTCCGCGATCACGCACAGGTGCTCGAAGACCTCGCGGGCGGTGGCGATCTGCGAGCCGAGGAACGCGAACGGCGCGGCGTCGGCGAGATTGGCCAGATACAGACCGCCCTTCGACCGCACCACGGACGCGGCCGAGCGCAGGAACTCCACCGTCGTCAGATGGGCCGGCACCCGCGAGCCGCCGAACACGTCCGCGACCAGGACGTCGGCGCTGTCCGGCGCCGCCCGCTCCAGCCAGCCGCGCGCGTCGTCGGTGTGCACCACGACCGCCGGATCGTCCACCGGCAGGCGCTCGGCGACCAGCGCCACCAGCCCCCGGTCGGCCTCCACCACGTCCTGCCGCGACCCGGGCCGGGTCACCGACAGCCGGCGCGGCAGGGTCAGCGCACCCCCGCCGAGATGCACCACGTCCAGCGGACGGCCCTCGTCGAAAACCGCCTCCACGGCGTGGTCCAGCCGCCGCACGTACTCGAACTCCATGTGGGCGGGGTCGTCGAGGTCCACGTAGGACTGGGGGGCGCCGTCCACGGTGAGCAGCCAGGCCCGCGCCCGGTCCACGTCGGGCAGCAGCTTGGCGGTGCCGAAGTCGACGGCACGGGTCACCGGTATCGGTTCTGGATCCACGGTGCCATTGTCCCAAGCCGGACGCCGCACAGGCACCGCCGCGAACCGGACGGGCGTGCGAAGCGGCCGGACGGACGGGTCGGACGGGTCGGACGGGTCGGACGAGGGACAGGCCGGCCGAACGGATCAGCCGGACCAGACGTTGCGGACCTGTTCGGCGTGCACCGCGCTCTGCGCGCGGCCGGCCCGTGCGGCGCCGGCCCGCCGGGAGGGATCGAGCACGTTGCGCCCGAACGCGGTCCGCGACGCCCGGTTCGGGGTGATCAGCACCACCTGCGCGCCCGCCGCCGCCAGCGCCGCGACCTGCGTCCGGGGCGCCGGGACCGGGCCGCCGCCGCGGGCGATCGGCGCGAGGACCACCACCCGCTCGTAGCCCTCCGCGAGATCGGCGTTGGCGCTGGACCGCACGCCCCCGTCGATCCAGCGCCGCCCTGCGGCGGTGATCGGCGGCCAGACGCCGGGTACGGCGCAGCTGGCGCTCACCGCGTCGACGACCCCGATGCCCGCGTCGCTGTCGAAGACGGTGAACTCGCCGTTCTCCGCGTCCACCGCCGTGACCAGCAGCCGCCGGTCCGGCCAGTCGTGCGAGACCAGCCGCCCGGCGATGGCCGCGCGCCGCTCCGCCTCGGGGGCGGTGCGCGCGGTCCGCGCGATGTGGCCCATGCGCATCAGGTAGGCCTGCGTGTCCTGCGAGCGGGCCGCGGCCCAGACGTACCGGGAGATGAGCCGGCCGCTGATGCGGGCGACGGCCTCCCCGCTCGGGTCGACGAGCTGGCGCTCGTACAGCTCCTCGACGCCCAGCCGGCCGGAGGTCAGCTGCGCCCCGACGATGGAGCCCGCCGAGGTGCCGACGACCAGATCGGCCGTGCCGAGGTCCACCCCGGCCTCCGCGAGACCGGCGATCATGCCGATCTCCCATCCGATGCCGGTCAGTCCGCCGCCGCCCAGTACCAGCGCTGTGCCCTTCATGCCCAGGATCCTCTCGCCACGGGGGCCGCGGCCGGGGCGGCTCCTGGGAACAGTTGACCAGCAGTGTGCCGTGTGCGCCGCGCGACGAACAGACGACGGGCCGTGCCCCCCGCACCCGATGGCGCGGAGGACACGGATCCGGACGGACCGCCGACCGTCACCGGCAGCCGGAGCCGGTCAGCCGAAGCCGGTCAGCCGGCGACGGCGGTGACGGTCCCCGCGCCGACCGTCCGGCCGCCCTCGCGGATCGCGAAGCCGAGCCCGACCTCGAGCGGTACGGGCCTGCCCAGCTCCACCGTCATCTCGGCGGTGTCACCCGGCAGCGCCACCCCGGCCGCGCCGAGGTCGACGTCCCCGACCACGTCCGCGGTGCGGATGTAGAACTGCGGCCGGTAGCCGGTGGCGACCGGGGTGCGGCGGCCGCCCTCGGCGGCCGGCACCACGTACACCCGCGCGGTGAACCGGGTGCTCTGCGTCACGCTGCCCGGCGCCGCCACGATGTGCCCGCGCCGCACGGTGTCCCGCTGCACCCCGCGCAGCAGCAGCGCGACGTTGTCGCCCGCCTGCGCGGACTCCATCGGCTTGCCGAAGGTCTCCAGTCCGGTCACCACCGAGGCGGTGTCCGCGCCGAGGACCTCGACCCGGTCGCCGACCCGCACGGTGCCGCGCTCGACGGCGCCCGTGACGACGGTGCCGCGACCGGTGATGGTCAGCACGTTCTCCACCGACAGCAGGAACGGCGCGTCGGTGTAGCGCACCGGCATCGGCACCCGGGTGTCGACGGCGTCGAGCAGCTCGCCGACCGCCGCCGTCCAGCGCGGGTCGCCCTCCAGCGCCCGCAGCCCCGACACCCGCACCACCGCGGCGGACTCCCCCGGGTACCCGTGCGCGCTGAGCAGCTCGCGCACCTCCAGCTCGACCAGGTCGGTCAGCTCGGGGTCCCCGGCGTCGGCCTTGTTGAGGGCCACGACGATGTGCTCGACGCCCACCTGGCGGGCGAGCAGCACGTGCTCGGCGGTCTGCGGCATCACGCCGTCGAGCGCCGAGACGACCAGGATCGCCCCGTCGAGCTGGGCGGCGCCGGTGATCATGTTCTTCACGTAGTCGGCGTGCCCGGGCATGTCGACGTGCGCGTAGTGGCGGGTGGCGGTCTCGTACTCGACGTGCGAGATGGTGATCGTGATCCCGCGGGCGGCCTCCTCCGGCGCCCGGTCGATCCGGTCGAACGGCACGAAGGTGCCGGTCCCGCGCTCCGCGAGCACCTTGGTGATCGCGGCGGTCAGCGTCGTCTTGCCGTGGTCGACGTGGCCCATCGTGCCGATGTTGAGGTGCGGCTTGGTGCGCACGTATGCCGTCTTGGACATGGGTGGTTCGCTTCTTCCTCGGAATTCCGCGCGACGCACCACGGTGTGGTGCTCGCGCACGGGAACACGGGGACCCCCTGGGCCGGACCGACCCTCCCCCTGCGGGGTCCGCCGGAATGTCCGGGGAGGGTCAGCGTCGGGCGCCGTCGAGGAACGAAGCGAGGGCAGCCTCCAGCGCGTCCGCGACTGCGGACGTAGCTGCGAAGGCGTACCGGTTCATGGAGCCGATGATCCGCCACGGGTCACCCGGACGTCGAACGGTTTTCGTCCACGGGGCTGCGGCTTCGCCTACAGGGCGCGTCGTTCTCGCCAACGCTCGGCCACGCACGGTAATCATGCGGTAGCTTTCACCAATTCGTGCCGGGCTCCAGGAGCGCGGCACGGCGCACCAGCAGTGACATGTCATGCCCCTATCTATTTAGTCGGAGTGGTCACGCAGTGAATGTTGTGCGGCGCCTGGGCGATTCGCCACAGGTTCGGGGATGCCTGAACGAGACCAACTGCCCGGATGTCTTCGAGCTGAGCACGGGTGATTTCGCCGTCATCGGGGAGGCGATGACCGAGCGGCTCCGCGGTCTGCTGCCGGCCGACGCGGGCGTGGGACCCCAGGAGCACGTCGTGGTGATTCCGCGCGACGTGCTCGTCAGGGCCCGGCGGGACATTCCCGAGGAATAGCGGGCGGACGCGGGCCGGGGGCGGGCGGACGCTCGCCCCCGGCCCTATCCGTTCCTCCGCAGCGGAATCGTGGTGAGGGCCGCCACGTACGCGCGCTCGACTATCTCGGAGAATTCCGCCTCGGCCGTGCCCGGCGGAATCTCCTGGGCCCGCGAGACGCGCAGGCTCTCCCAGAACTCGCGCCAGAGCCGGCTGGCGAACAGGTGCTGGAAGGATCCCTCGATCTGCGCCGTGGTGTAGCCGGTCTCGTAGGCCAACAGGTGCAGGGAGAGCACCTGGTTCATGTACAGGTACTGCTTGTTCCGCAGATCCGATCCGTCGGCGCTGTAGGACGGCCAGGTGACCGCCAGGTCGGGATCGTCCATCGCCATCCGGTGCAGCGACATGTGCAGGCCCCGCATCAGCGCCTCCGACGTGCGGTGGAGTTCACCGTTGGCCCGCCCGCTGACCTGGCACTGCTCCTGCAGGGCGTCCTGCTGGGTGCGCAGCGCCTCCCGGTGCAGCTCCACCTCGCGGTGCTGCACGCGGATGGCCCCGGCCATGTAGACGAGCACCGCGGTCGAACTCACCGCCGAGGCGGCACCGAGCGCCTGACCCGCGTTGCTGCTGTTCTCGCTCTGCAGCCATGGAATGTGAACGAGCAGCAGGCTGAGCGCGACGCACGAGCAACAGGCCACCACTGTTGCGACCATGGCAAGAGAAACCTGCTTGGCGCGGGTGTTCACCGATTTCTCACCCCCCGGAATGCCGACCCAAGGCGAATTCCCTGCGATCAGTATCCGTCGGCCGGTTGCCGCGAACGGGAAAGGGATACGGACGCCGGCGCTCCAGAACCTCCGCGCCGGCACCGCGGCACGGGAACCGGTGCGGTCCCTGGTGCTCCTGCGCCATGGTGCGTCGCCTGCGTTCCGGCCGCGTCGCGCCAGAGCCGAGTACGCGGTCGCACGGGCCGTACCGGCCGGTAGCCCCGATCCGCGCCACGCCCCCGTGCGACCGCCGTGCGCCCCCGCTTTGCAGGACCGGCCGCTCGCCCGACGACCGGGGCACCCGTGGTCCCCGCGTCGCGGGCCGCGCGGTGCCGGCGGCGGAGCGGGGACGGGCGCCCGCCCGCTCCGGTTGTTCGACGGTCTCGGTTAGGCTCCTTTGATGCTCGACCGCCTCCCCACGCCCGACGGCCCCGCCGTACGGTGCGCCCGTGCGCTGCGATCGCCGTGGGCGCGGCTGGCCCTGCTGGTCGCGCTGCTCGTCGGCGCCGCCACGGCCGTCCTGCTCTGGCAGCCGCAGCACCTGATCATGGACGGCTGGCCCCAGTTGTCGGGCGCCGCCGCGGTGGCGCTCTTCGGGGCCGCGTACGGGGTGTGCGCGTTCGCGTTCGTGCCCCGCCCGCTGCTCAACGTGGCGGCGGGCGCCCTGTTCGGGACTCAGGGCGGGCTGGTCTCCTCGCTGGCCGGCACCGTGCTGGGCGCCGGGCTGTCGTTCTGCGTGGGCCGCCTCCTGGGCCGCGACGCGCTCCGACCCCTGCTGCGCGGGCGTCTGATCACTTCGGTGGACCGGCAGTTGAGCCGGCACGGCTTCCGCAGCATGCTCGCGATCCGGCTCTTCCCCGGCGTCCCGTTCGCCGCCGCCAACTACTCCGCGGCCGTCTCGCACATGCGCCTGGGCCCGTTCCTGCTGGCCACCGCGCTCGGCAGCATCCCCAACACGGCCGCCTACGTCATAGCGGGCAGCCGCGCGTCGTCGCCGACCTCACCGGCCTTCCTGCTGGCCATGGGGTTCATCGCGCTGACCGGCGTGGTCGCCACCCTGGTCGCCGCCCGCGCCCGCCGCTCCCGGAACTCCAGGTCGTCCGGCTGACGTTCGCACGCCGCCTTCCACCGCCCGACGATCACAAGGACCTGTGCCACCGCTCATGAGCTGGTTCGAATCCATCATTCTCGGCCTCGTCCAGGGGCTGACCGAGTTCCTCCCCATCTCCTCCAGCGCGCACCTGCGCCTGACCGCGGCCTTCGCGGGCTGGCACGACCCCGGCGCCGCCTTCACCGCGATCACCCAGATCGGCACCGAGACCGCGGTCATCCTCTACTTCCGCAAGGACATCGGCCGGATCATCTCCACCTGGGCCCGCTCGCTGGTCGACCGGCGGCTGCGCGCCGAGCCCGATGCCCGCATGGGCTGGCTGGTGATCGTCGGCAGCATCCCCATCGGCGTACTCGGGCTGCTCTTCCAGGACGCCATCAACGGCCCCTTCCGCGACCTGCGCCTGATCGCCACCACTCTGATCGTCATGGGCCTGGTCCTCGGCACCGCCGACCGCCTCGCCGCCCGCGGCGGCGCCGACCAGGGCGGCCGGCACCGCGCGGCGCCGCCGCGCAAGACGCTGCACGACCTCACCACCCGCGACGGCCTGATCTACGGCCTCTGCCAGGCGATGGCCCTGGTCCCCGGCGTCTCCCGCTCCGGCGCCACCATCAGCGGCGGCCTCTTCCTCGGCTACACCCGCGAAGCCGCCGCCCGGTACTCCTTCCTGCTCGCCATCCCCGCGGTCCTGGCATCGGGGGTCTTCGAGCTCAAGGACGTCGGAGGTGACTCACATCTCGCCTGGGGGCCGACGATCCTCGCCACGGTCATCGCGTTCGCCGTCGGGTACGCCGTCATCGCCTGGTTCATGCGGTACATCTCCACCAAGAGCTTCATGCCGTTCGTCATCTACCGCGTCGTCCTCGGCATCGTGCTCTTCGCGCTGGTGGCGACCGGTGTGGTGGACGCCCGGGCGGCCGTCTTCGAGTAACGCCGGGAGCAGCGCCGTGCGTGCCGCGCCGCCCGACCGGAGCCCGCCGGTCCGCGTCGCCCGGCCCCCCGAGGGCCAGGCGACGCGCCGACCGGCTTCCCTTTCGCAGCGTGACCCTTCGCACACGCCGTTCTGCCCGCATTGGTCGTAGCCGCCCTCCGGCGCCCCGTAACCTGTTTGGTATGCAAGCAACACCCGTCGCCGAGGCGAACGACGCCCTCCGCGCCTACCTTCACGCGCACGGCTCCCGTGCCTGGACCCCGGCCGAGCTCGCCGAGCTCGAGCGCCTGCGGTCCGCGTTCCTGGCTGCGCAGCGCGCCCACTACCGGAAAGCCGCATAGCGGCTGACCTTCCCGCCGGGCCCGCCGTTCACCGGCCGCCCCGCACCCGACGACCGTCCGCCGCCCGTACCGCATGCCGGTACGGGCGGCTTCTGTGTGCGGGGCCTCCGGGTGCGGAACTGCTGCCTACGGGGCTGCTGCCTCACAGCCCCGCGCTTTGACGGTCCCCGCGCCCGCGGCACATCCTTGACGCGTGCCGCTCGTTGAGCTGATCAAGGGAGGTCTGGACCACACAGCCTCCCCACGACGAGCCTCCGTACGCGACGAGTTGGGGAGATCCCATGACCGACGAGAACAGCGGCCCGGCCCCGCGGGTGCTGACCGACGACGAGCTCTCCGCCCTGCTGGCGGCGCACCAGTTCGGGATCCTGGCCAGTATCAAGCGCAGCGGGCACCCGCATCTGACGACCATGCTCTACCACTGGGACCCGCAGGCGCGGATCGTCCGCTTCTCGACCACCGCCGACCGGGTCAAGGTGCGCCAGCTCAGGAACGACCCGAGGGCCGCGCTGCACGTCTCCAGCGAGGACCACTGGTCGTTCGCCGTCGCGGAGGGCGACGCCGAGGTCTCGGAGATCACGACCGTGGCGGGCGACGCCGTCGGGCGCGAGCTGCTCTCCATGCTGCCGGCCTCGGCCCGCCTGGCGGACGACGAGCCCTTTCTGGCGCAACTCGTCGCGGAACAGCGGCTGGTCATCCGGTTGAAGGTCAACCGGCTCTACGGCACCGCTCTCGACGTCACCGGCTAGCGCGAGCGGGACCTGCACGAACTGCGGGACCGGGGGGACCGGCGGGACCTGTCGGGCGCACAGGTCCCGCCGGGTCTACCAGCGCTCGGGGTGACGCAGCGCGGGCGGCAGCTTCGTCGCGGCATCCCCGCGCGCCGCGTCCAGTTGCGACTGGATGAGGAACACGGCCCCGGTGAGGTCGGCACCGCGCAGGTCGGCGTCCCGGAAGTCGGCGCCGATCACGTCGGCCATCCGCAGGTCGGCGCCCGCCAGCTCCGCACCGATGAGGTACGCCCCACGCAGGTTGGCCCCCCGCAGGTCGGCGCCCTTCAGCTTGGCGCCGATGAGATCGGCTCCCCTGCGGTCCTTCTTCCTGCCCCCGACCCCGGCCCGGACGAGTTCACTGGCACGCAGCAGCAGGGCGTTGACGTCGCGCCGGTGGGCCGGCACGTCCAGCTCCATGAGGAGCTCGGGGTTGTACCAGGTGAGGCGCTCGGTCTCGCGCAGCGCGGCGTCGAGCTCGGCGTGCAGGGAGCGGGCCGGCCGCAGCGTCAGCGCCTCGGTCAGGTACCACAGCAGCTCGTGCAGGTCCCGCATGACGGGGAAGACCCGGAACATCTGCTGCGCCGTGCGCGGTGCCTGCCGCCAGTCCTGGCCGCCGAAGGTGACCTGCGAGACCTGCTGCCCGGCGCCGAAGCAGTCGTAGACGGTGCAGCCGCGGAAGCCCTTGTCCCGCAGGCGGGTGTGGATGCCGCAGCGGGAGTCCTGCTGCAGGTTGGGGCAGGCCTGACCCGCGCTCTTGTCGATCGCGAAGTCGACCGAGGCGGAGAACGCCGGCACGACGCAGCACAGCGCGAAGCAGTTGCCGCAGTCCGCCCGCAGGGCACTGGGCTCCGGCGCGGGCCCCGCGTGCTGTACGGGCCCCGCATGCTGTGCGCCCGGCGTACGTGCGCGGTTCTCGGACAACGTGCTCGGTCTCCTGTACGCAGCAACCGTGCCACCCCTCCCGCCGGCTCATCGCCGCAGGCCGGGTCCGGCACTCTCACCTCGCACTCTATCGAACAGCAGCCGAGCGGCCATTCCACCCGGTCACGTCGCACGGATCACTTCGCCCGGAGGCCGTAGGCGACCTCGTACGCGTACTGCCACGTTCTGGGGCCGGTGCGGCCGTCGGCCGGGCCGAGCACGGAGAGGTAGTGCTGCTGCAGCGCCTTGACCTTGATCAGGTCCAGCTGCGACATGGTCCGGCTGGGCCCGACCTTGTACGGCGGCCCCCAGGCCCCGCGCTGCAGCCACGTCTGCAGGTGCAGGGCGTGGTCGCTGGTCGCGCCCAGGACGAAGTACTGCCGCCCGGGGAACGGGGGCGCGCCCGGTGCCGACTGCGGAGCGCAGTGGTACGAGGCGACGGCCCGGCCGCCACGGTGGTCCGCTGGATCGGCGGTGGGCGGGCACACGCCGTCCGGGAAGCGCGGGGCGAAGTAGCCGACGACGCGGGACGAGCGGCGCGCGGTGGTGTGCGACCAGACACCGTTGCCCTGACCGTTGTCGGACGCACCCGCCTTGATCGAGTTACCGCCCTTGGTACGGATGTTGACGGCGTCGAAGCCGGTCACCATCTCGGTGTGGGCGCCGTTGCCGAGGTTCACCCAGGCGCCGATGCTCGGGTACTCGCTCCACTGCCCGCGCTGCCGCGCCCAGGCGGTGAAGGCCGAGACATTGTCGACCTTGGGCACGATCGAATCGAACCCCATGTCGTGGTACATGTCCCATTCCCACATGACGCACCACGAGTAGCCGTCCTCACCGAACTCCCGGCCGAATTCCGTGTGGTTGTCCCAGCCGTCGCGGCTGTTCCATCCCTCGTAGGCCCGCTCCGGGACCGCCATGACGTGATCCATCAACTGATTCCACTGCGCTGTTGCCATCGTGCTCCTACGAACGAACTACACGCCGAACATACGTACTCGCGAGGGCCGACTATTCGAACTCTTGAGTCCGGCCCCCCGCCCACGGGAATTCGAACGTCCTCGATCACGCCGCATCGGGACGATCCCTCCGTGATCCTGCCCAGGTGGCGGCACATCGTAATCGCGAACAGGAGGGCGAAGAGCGGACCGCGGAGCGTAGAGCGGGAATACCAGGGCCGTCCCGAGATCGCATATGCCGTTCCTGACCGTTGGATTCCGATCGGAGCACGGGGCCCATAGTCTTATCGCATGCGCGGCAGCCTCTCGACCCATGCGAATGATCGACTGCGCGCCTATGTTCAGGCGCACGGCAACCGATCCTGGACACCCGCAGAACTCAAGGAACTCGCCCAACTCCGGGACGCCTATCTGACGGCGCGCCGCGCGGAACGCGCGAGCGCCGCATAACCCTGACCCAGGGCCAATGCTTTCCGCATGCGACCCGTCATCGAGTATCCGCAGACCGCGAACGTGCCCCGGCTCCGCCCGGTACTCCCCCGGGCGTAGACCGGGTGCCTTCGGCCGGACGACGACACCCGGCCGCCCGCTGACGACTCTTGGGGCATGGAACCTACGGAAGCGCCCCTCGCGGCACGGCGGAGTGAGATGTGGCGTGCCGCGCGAGGCAGCGAACGGCTCTGCTACGCGACCGGCGCCGCGCTCGTCGTCTCCGGCCTGGTGCATCTGGGGGTGTTCTTCGTCGACGGGGGCCCGTGGGAGGGGCCGGTCTCGTGGCGCAAGCCGTTCACGTTCGGGCTCTCCTTCGGCCTGACGCTGATCGCGGTCGCGTGGGTGACGTCGTACCTGCGCATGGGCGCGCGCCTCCGCGCCGTGCTGCTCGTCCTGTTCGCGGCCGACTGCGTCCTGGAGGTCGGCGGCATCACGCTCCAGGCGTGGCGCCGGGTGCCGTCGCACTTCAACATGGAGTCGCCCGTCAACACCGCGGTGTCCATGTCGCTCGCCGTCGGCGGCGCGCTGCTCGTGGTGATCCTCTCCGCGCTGGCCGTCATCTCCTTCACCCGACGGCCGGCCGGTCCGACGGGTATGCCGCTCGCGCTGCGGACGGGTTTCGCCATCCTGCTCGTCGGACTCCTCTCCGGCGCCGCGATGATCGCGCGCGGCGTCGTCCTGACCCGCACCGGCCACCAGGCCGCCGGCTACCGCAGCACCGCCTCCGTCAAGCCCCTGCACGGCGTCAGCCTGCACGCCATCCTGGTGCTGCCCGTGCTGGCACGGCTGTTGACGCTCACGTCCTGGAGCCCGCACGCGCGCTACCGGACGGTGCTCGCGGCGTCCGGCGGCTACGCGGCGGCCGTCGTCGGCGCGCTGGTGTGGGCGGTCCTCACCTACTGACCGGCCCGGGGCCGTTCGCGGGCGCCGGGGACGTCGGCAGATCGCGGGCCCGGCGCAGCGGCGAGAAGAGCAGGATCAGACCGGCGAGCGGCACCCCGGCCGTCGTGATCCACATGGCGGCGCGCAGACCGAGCACGGTACCCAGCGTGCCCCCGAGCAGCGCGCCCAGCGGGATCGTGCCGAAGTTGATGAACGAGGTGCTGGCGGAGAGCCGGCCGAGCAGTTCCGGCGGGCAGTAGCTCTGCTGGAAACTCGCCTTGAGGACATTGCCCGCCACCACCCCGGCGGAGACGCAGAACCCGCCCGCCACGTAGAGCAGCACTCCCGCGCCGCCGACGGTGAGCGGGATGAGCAGGGCGAACAGCGCGAAGCCCAGCTCGAACAGGAGCGTGGCGCGCGCCGTCCCGACCCGGGCGGCGACGCGCCGGGCGGCGAACGCCCCGGCGACCCCGCCGCTGCCGGCGGCCGCGATCAGCGCGCCGACCGTTCCGGAGCCCACGCCGATCTCCCGCACCAGGAAGACGACCAGGATCGACTGGAACCCCATCAGCGCGAGGTTGGACGTCGCGCCGAAGAGCGTCAGGGTACGGATCCAGGGGTCGCGGGTGGCCAGCCGGAGCCCTTCCCCGACCTCCTTGACCAGGGCACGCGGCGGGCGTTCGGCCCTGGCGACGATGGGTTCGCGGTGCCGGATGCCCGACAGGCAGAGCAACGAGACGAGGAACGTTCCGGCGTTGGCGAACATCCCGTTGACCGCGCCCGCCACCTGGGCGATCAGCCCGCCGGATCCGAGCCCGACGATCTGCGCCGCCGACGCGCTGCCGTGCAGCTTGGCGTTGCCCTCGGGCTGGTCGGCCGGGGCGAGGATGCTGGGGAGGTAAGCCGTGTACGCGGTCTGGAAGAAGACCATCGCCGTCCCCGTCAGCAGGGCGACGGCGAGCAGCAGGCCGACGCTCAGCACGCCGCACCAGACGGCGACCGGGACGCTGACGTAGAGCAGCAGGGAGACGGCCGCCGCGATCAGCATGATCGGGCGGCGGCGCATCCGGTCCACCCAGACGCCGACCGGGAGGCCGATGACCAGCCACGGCAGCCATGTGGCGGCCGTCAGCAGGCCGACCTGGAAGGTGGAGGCGTGCAGCGCGGTGACGGCGGCCAGCGGCATCGTCACCCCGGTGACGGAGGCGCCGAACTTGCCCGCCGTCTCGCCGCACCACAGCAGCCGGAAGTCACGGTGGCGGCGCAGCAGGCCGCCGCGCTCGTTGCCGGCGGGTATCTCGTCACCGCGCAACACCCGCTCTCCCGCGGCTCGATCCGGACCGGCGTCCGTGGCCGGGTCCGTGTCCGTCTCCGCGTCCGCGTTCACGAGTCACCCCGTTCCTTACGGGGGAACGACTGCAACTGGATGATGACGGGCAGCGCGTCCTCGCCGGGCTCCGCGTCGGGGTCCGGGGCGTGCCGGTCGATGACCGCCAGCAACTCCGCGCTCAGCGCCTCCAGTTGCGCGGGCGTCATCCGCAGGTCGGTCCGGTCGGAGAGGGTACCGACGCCCTCCCACGGGCCCTCCCAGTCGTCGGCGAGGTAGTCGGCGACCCGGGAGAACGTCTGCTGCACCACCTCGTGCATGTAGACGGAGAGCGCGCCCCGGGTGTCGGGGTCGTAGCGGAACTCCGTGCTGTTGAGCGTGCGCCGCTCGTTGACCGCCTGCCACCAGCGCTCGCGCTTGCTGCCCCGCCCGACGACCTCCTCGATGAAACCGTGCTCGGCGAGCTGGCGCAGGTGCCAGCTGACGGTGCCGGTGTTCTCGCCCAGCCGCTCGGCGAGGCGGGTGGAGGTGGCGGGCCCGTCCAGCTTCAGCAGTTCGAGCATCCGCATGCGCAGCGGGTGCGCCAGCCCGCGCAGGCTGCGGGCGTCGATGTGCCGGACGGCTTTCGCCGGATCGGGCTGCGGCGGGGGCGTGGGACGTGCGGAGTCATCGGCCATGTCGGCCACTCTAGACCGCAGAGACTTCTCTGCAAAGGAATATCTGCAGAGAACTCTCTGCTCCATGGCCTATCGATCGAGCGCCTGCAGGGCGAGCGGGTCCCCCGTCGTGGCGTCGAGCACGGTCCGGTCGCCCAGCGGGTGCGACAGCCGGAACTGCGCGGGCGTCATCCGCAGGGCCGCGTCGCACGCGCCTCCCCCCGGCACCTTCCAGGGCCCCACCCGACCGACGAGGACGACGGCGTTCCCCGTCTCGTAGACCCGGCCGGGCAGCACGTCGACGCACGTCCCGTGCGCCACCCGGGTCTTGAGGACGAGGCCGTCGGAGGAGATTCCGTTCCAGCTCACACCGGCGGCCAACCCCTTGATCTCGGGCGCGGGCCGGTCCGCCTGCGACCCCTCCGGCGGTTTGCCGGACGCCACGGCCGCGTAGACGAACGGCTGCGCGTAGCCCTCGATCGTGAACTCCCAGACGGGGACGGTGGCGCGGCCACGGCTCGTCATCAGCGTATGGGTGGCGGCCTTGGCCCCGGTCACCCGCAGCCGACGGTCACAGTCGGGGCCCTCGCAGCCGGCTTCGCCCCGCACCAGCCCGTCGAACACCTGACGAGCGCTCAGCAGCGGCAACGCGACCTTCGATCCGTCCGGCCACCTCACCGCCGTCCGCTGACCGTCCGGGGCGGGCGCCGGGAGTCGCGTGGCGAGGTCGAGGTGACCGCTCATGAACGCGACCTTGTCCCCGCCGCTGTGGAACGCGTCCGGCGGAAGCCACACTCCCTGGTCGAGCGGCCGGTACCCGTTGCGCCACGCGCGTTCCGCCGCCGAGCCCTTCCACGTCTTGGCCACCTCAGCCGCCCTCCGGGCAGCCGCCCCCTCCGGGCTCCCGGCCCCCTCGGCCACCGGGGACTCCTTGCCGGGGGATGTGTCGTGCGCGGTCCGTACCCCCTCGGTGCCGCACCCCGCGACGGCGAGCGACACACCTAACAGGACGGCGACGGATCTGGCGAGAGCGGCACGGCTGCGCATGACGGTTCCTCCCTGGACACGCCCCGGCGGCGTACCGCTTCGACGTGAGTGGGGTGACGGAGGTTCCGGGTACGGAGGTTCCGGGTACGGTGGGGCGGCATAAACGATCATGCGGTGACGACCGAGGGGCAGCTGACGATGGCGACGACGGACATCGAGACGGCAACGGACCTCACCTACGGTGCCGACCGCCAGCACATGGACGTCCATCGCCCCCCGTCCTCGCCCGCACCCGCCCCCGTGGTCCTGCTCTGGCATGGCCGCGGCGGCGCGGAACGGGACGTGCTCGCGCCGCTCGCCCGCGGCGCCGCGCGACTCGGCGTCCTCGTCCTCGTACCGGACTGGCGCCCCGACGCCCCGGACGGCGGCCGGACGCAGCTGGCCGAGTCGGTGGCGTTCGCCCGCGAGAACGCGGCGCGCTTCGGCGGGGATCCCGAGCGGATGGTGCTGGCGGGGTGGTCGCTGGGCGCCAACGCGGTGCTGGGCGTCGCCCTCGACCCCGCCGCGCTCGACGGCTGGCGGCCGCCGGCCGTCGTGGGCATCGCCGGCGGCTACCGGTTGCCGGCGCCGACCACCGGCACCGTCCCGATCGAGGTCGCTTCCCGGTCCGCTGCCCCGGCCCCGGACCCGGTGCCGCCGATCCCCGTCCATCTGGTGCACGGCACCGACGATCCGACGGTGGGCATCGAGCAGTCACGCGAGCTGCGGGACGCCCTGGCGGAGCGCGGCTGGCCGGTCCACCTGGACGAGCTCGCCACCGACCACGCCGGCGTCATCATGACCGCGTACGACCCGGCACGTCAGCGCTGCCTGCCCAGTACGGCACAGCACGCCGTCGACGCCGGAACGCACACCGCCCGGGTCATCGCCCGCGCGGCGGGAATCCCCGGCAACTGACCCGCCGCCGCGATCACGGCACCATCGTGAGCCCCGCGGCCCCGGCGCCCCGGCTGAGGACCATGCGGCGGATGTGGTCGCGGGCCCTGACGTAGTCGGCCCGGCCGGGGTTCTTCCGCAGGGCGTCGTTGAGGACCACGACGCGGAAGGGCGCTCCGAGGTCCATCAGCTGCGGAACGAACTCGGCCTTGCGCACCTCCCACCGCTGCCCGGCGGTCGCGGGCGGGGCGAACGTGAAGCGGGCGATGGACCCCATGTTGCCGCGCGCGTCCTGCTCGTTGTCGTAGTTGAACATCTCCCCGGCGACCTGGTCGCCCATCCCGTAGACGACCCAGGTGCCGTTGACCTTCTCGTACGCCTGGGGGATGTGGGCGTGGGTGCCGAGGATCAGATCGATGTCCGGCCGCCCGCCGGTCCGCGCGGCGGTCAGCTGCTTGCCGAGGGTCAGCTGCGTCTCGTCCGGGGCGTCCTGCCACTCGGTCCCCCAGTGCAGGCTGACCACCACCACGTCCGCCCCGGCCTTCCTGGCGGCCCGGGCGTCGGCGATGATCCGCTCCGGGTCGATGAGGTTGACGGCCCACGGCTGTCCGTCGGGCAGCGGGAACCCGTTGGTGTCGTAGGAGTAGGCGAGCTGCGCGACGGTGGCGCTGCCCGCCTTGAGCAGCGTCGGCGTGCGCGCCTCGGCGGCGGAGCGCGCCGAGCCGGCGTGCCGGACCCCGGCCGCGTCCATGGCGTCGAGCGTGTGCCGGATCCCGTCGGCACCGTCGTCGAGCGTGTGGTTGGAGGCGGTGGAACACGTGTCGTAGCCGGTGTCCTTGAGCGCCTGGGCGACCTGCGGCGGCGACTTGAACGTCGGATAGCCGGTGAAGGGGCCGCCCCTCCCGCCGTACACCGTCTCCATATGACAGATCGACAGATCCGCCGTGGAGACGACCGGCTGGACGCCCGCGAGCATCTTGTGGAAGTCGTACCCGGTCCCTCCGGCGTCCGCCTGGGCCTGCCGGATGATCGCGGCGTGCGGCAGGACGTCCCCGGAGGCGACGAGCGTGAACCCCGCCGGCTGCCGCACGGCGCCGGCCGACGGACTCGACGCGGGTCCGGACTGCGACCCGGCGACGGCACCGCCGCCGCAGGCAGTGAGAACAACGGTTCCGAGCAGGGCGACGGCTGCGGCCGGCGCTCGGTGGCGGGTGCGGTTCGACATCGGCGCGCTCCATGGTCGGGAAATCCGACTATCAGCCGATACCACTACCAGGACCACCGGACATCCGGCCCCGGCCGCCCCCGTCACCCCTGCGAGCGGGCGCCGTCAGCCCATCCGGGCTAACCGCCGGCGCCGGGCCAGTCCGCGTACCGGATCCGCGAGAGCTCCAGCACCTCCCCGAGCGCACCCCACTCGTCCTTCCCCAACCGCGTCAACGGCCGCAGCTTCCGCACCTCAGGATGCCCGTCGATCAGCACCGCCTCGGACACCGCGGCGTGCACGACCCGCCCGAACACCACGGTCGAATCCCCCATCCGCAGCGTGCTGTGCATCACGCACTCCAACGCCACCGGCGACGCCGCCACCCGCGGCGGCTTCACCCGCAGACTCGGCTCCCGGGCGATCCCCACCGCCTCGAACTCACTCACCCCGGCCGGAAAGTCCGTAGCCGTCGCATTGATCTGCTCGAACAGGTGCTCCGGCGCGAAGTTCACCACGAACTCCCCCGTCGCCTCCACGTTCCGCAACGAGTCCTTCCGCCCGACCGAGGTGAACTGCACCACCGGCGGACTGACACAGGACACGGTGAAGAAGCTGTGCGGCGCGAGATTCTCCGTCCCGTCCGCAGCGACGGTCGACACCCAGGCAATGGGCCGAGGCACCACCACCGAGGTCAGCAGCTTGTAGAAAGCTGCCCGATCAACATCCGCAGGATCAAAGTCAATACGCATGCCAGCCAGTATGTCCGGTGCCGGACACCGGGCCCGGAGGCGCACCGAATGCCCTGACCTGCGGCGACGTTCAAGGTGGGTTGCTGGACGGGGGCAGCCGCAGCTGGGTCCCCATCGAGGACCGGCCCGTCGTCGACGAGTTCGATGCCAACATCCCCACCCAGATCTCGGTGGAGCGCTGGGGATCACTGCGGATCTTCACCTGCCCCGCCGACTCGGCCCACCCGCACCGCGTCAGCCCGCAGTAGCGCGCGAATCGTCCGCTTCCGATCCGGTCGACTGCGGTGCGACGTTCCCGAGAAGACCAATCAGGCTCCGCCGTCGGTGCCTTCCGGCGAGGACACCGCCCGCCGCGTCGCGCGCAAGTAGGGACGTTCGGCCCGGTCGTCGGGACCGCGGGCCCCTACGGTCCTGGTCCGGGTGACGGCACATTGGGACCCGGCGCGGTGACCGCGTCACTCCTCCCCAGTCCCGGAAGGGATGGCCATCACCATGGCAGTCCACGAGCACCCGCAGCAGCGCGCCGGATTCCACCTGCCCTCACGCCACCGGGCCGGCCCCGCCGCGGTGTCCGGCGCCTCGCAGGCCCTGGCGGTCACGTCGACCGGTGCTCGGGTCGTCGCCGGGGTCCGGGTCCTGATCGGATTCGTCTTCGTGTGGGCTTTCCTCGACAAGGCGTTCGGCTGGGGTTACGCGACCGCCTCCGGCAAGGGGTGGGTCGACGGCGGCTCGCCGACGAAGGGCTTCCTCAGCGGGGTCGACGCGGGGCCCCTGCAGTCCACGTTCCACTCCTGGGCGGGTGCCGGCTGGGCGGACTGGCTGTTCATGCTCGGTCTGCTGAGTATCGGGGCGGCCCTGATGTCCGGTGTCGCGCTGCGGTTCGCCGCTGTCGCGGGCACGGCCATGATGGCGCTGATGTGGATGGCGGAGTGGCCGCCCGCGCGGCACGGGTCCGACGGCTCGCCGAGCATGTCCAGCAACCCGCTCGTCGACTACCACGTGCTGTACGCGGCCGTGATGATCGCACTCGCCGTCGTCTCCGCCGGCACCGTCTGGGGCCTGGGACGGGTCTGGGCGCGGCTGCCGGTGGTCCGCGACCACCGCTGGATGCTCTGACGCTCACCGGTGGGGCCGTTCGGCCCCACCGGGGGCCCTGCGGCCCTACCTCCGCCGCCCGGAAGCCGGGAGGTTGGACGTACATCTCCGAACAGAGGACTCCCCGCCATGTTCCCCACCATCACCGCCGGCCTGGACGGCTCCGCCGCGAGCTCGGACGCAGCGGACTGGGCAGCCGCCGAAGCGCGACGCCGCGGCCTGCCCCTCCGCCTCGTCCATGCCGCCGCACGGCAGCCCGACGCCGCCATTCCCCACACCCCGCTGGGCAGCCCCGGCCGCCAGCAGGAGCACTGGGGGGACCGCCTGCTCCGCGACGCCGAAGCGCGGATCCAGCTGCGCCACCCCGATCTGCGGATCGTCGGCGAACAGATCGCCAACGAGCCGGTGGCCGGGCTCCTCGGGGCCGCCGCCGACGCGGAGATGCTGGTCATCGGGTCCCAGGGGCTCAGCGCCTTCGCGAGCTTCCTGGTCGGCTCGGTCGCACTGGGGGTCGTCGGGCGCGCCACGCGGCCGGTGGTCCTGGTCCGGGCCGCACGGCCGGCCGGTGAACCGCCCCGGCCCTCGGCCCCGCCCGCAGCGTCGCCCCGTGATGTCGTGCTGGGCCTCGATCTGGACCGGCCGAGCGACGCGGTGATCGCGTTCGCGTTCGCGGCAGCCGCCGAGCGGCAGGCCGTGCTGCGCGTCATCCACGGCTGGTACCTCCCGGCCTACTACACCTTCGGCACCGAGGACATCCCCGCGAGCCAGGACGTGGGCGGGGAACTGGCCGAACAGAAGAAGACCGCACTGGCGGACGCCCTGCGCCCGTGGCGGGAGAAGTTCCCCGCCGTGGAGGTCACGGCGCAGGCGGTGATCGGCCGGGCCGCGCACCACCTGGTGGACTCCGCCCGCGGCACGGACCTGCTCGTCGTCGGCCGCCGCACCCGCACCTCACCGCTCGGCGGCCACATCGGCTCCGTCACCCACGCGGTACTGCACCACGCCGTCGCCCCCGTCGCCGTCGTCCCGCACGACTGAGCGCATCCGCCGGGCGACGATTCCCGTGCCGGGGATCGGCCTGGGATCGGCTCGCGCTCACAGCCCTGCAACGCACCTACCACCGCACGCGGCCGGAGAGGCCGGCCATGACTTATGGGCGGTATTGAGGAACGAACGATGCACCGACACAACGGATTCCGGGAGCTGGATCGCCAGGAGTGCCTGCGGCTGCTGTCGCTGGCGACGCTCGGGCGGGTCATCTACACCGAGGACGCCCTGCCCTCCATCCTGCCGGTGCACTTCCATCTGGACGCGGACGGCGCCGTGCTCTTCCAGGCGTCGGCTGCCTCGCACATGGCGCGTGCGGTGCAGGGGGCGGTGGTCGCCTTCGAAGCGGACCACTTCGACGAGGCCGGCCACACCGGCTGGAGCGTCGTGGTCACCGGCCGGGCGTCCGTGGTCACGAACCCGGTCCAGCAGGAGAGGTTGCGGTCGAACGGGCCGCGGCCCTGGCTGGAGACCGATGACGGCGTCTTCATCCGCATCGGTCCCGAACTCGTCGCGGGGCGCGTCGTGGACCGCAACGGATACGTTCCGTCGGAGCAGGTGCACGTGTCGCCCGCCGACATGCCGTAACGGCGGCCGCGACGGAGGGACCATCCGACCGGGGCCGGCTACCCCCTCGGTATCGGTGCGTGCCAGACGAGAGTGGTCCCGCCGCCCGGAGGGCGGGCCAACTCCATCCCGCCGCCCAGTTGCAGGGCGCGCTCCCGCAGGTTCGGCAGGCCGCTGCCGCTGCGTTCCGCCGGCAGGCCGACGCCGTTGTCGGTGATCGTGAGGACGACCTGCCGGCCGTCGGTCTCCAGGGCCACCTGAACCCGGGTGGCGTGCGCGTGCTTCGCGACGTTGGTCAGGGACTCCGCCAGCACCGCCAGCACCTGGTCGGCGACGTTCCGCGGCACCTGGGTGTCCAGCAGCCCCTCCAGGCGCACGCTGGGCGTGAAGCCGAGGACGGCGATGGCGTCGGAGGCACCCCGCACCGCGCGGGCCCGCAAGGTGTGTTCGGCACCGGTCTCGCGGGACCGCAGGCCGAAGATGGTCGACCGGATGATCTTGATGGTCTCGTCCAGGTCGTCGACGGCGCGCCGGACCCGTTCCGAGGCCTCGGGGTGCTCGATGAACCGGCCCGCGCTCTGCAACGTCATCCCGGTGGCGAACAGGCGCTGGATCGCAAGGTCGTGCAGGTCGCGGGCGATCCGGTCGCGGTCCTCCAGCAGTGCGATCTGCTCGGCGCCGGTACGGCGCTCGGCCAGCTCCATCGCGACCGCCGCCTGTCCGGCGAACCCCTGCAGCGGCTCGATCTCGTCCTCGAGGAACGCTGTCCCTCCGGACCGGCGGGCCAGCAGCAGCACTCCGCGCAGCCCGTCCCCGATCCCGATGGGAACCGCCACGGCGGCCCCCAGCCCCGCGATGCGGGGCACCTTGGCCGTCGTGCGCTCGTCAACGTTGATGTCCGCGCTGGTCAGGGACTTCCCTGCCGTGTAGGCCGCGCCCACCAGCGTCCCCTCGATCGGCATCGTCAGACCGCGGATCGCGGCCGCGTCCCGTCCGATGGCCAGCTCGATGCGCAGCATCCGCGGATCCGGGGCCGGGAGCGCGACGACGGCCACCTCCGCACCGGTGATCTCACGGGCGCGTCCGGCGATGAGGCTGATGACCGCGCTGCGCGGGCTGCCGGCCATGAGCGTGCGGGTGACCTCCGCGGTGGCCTGCAGCCACCGCTCACGCCGCCGGGACTCCTCGTACAGCCGGGCGTTGTCGATCGCCACACCGGCGGCCACCGCGAGCGTGGCCAGGACGGACTCGTCCTCCGCGTCGAACTGCCCGCCGCCGCGCTTCTCCGTCAGGTACAGGTTGCCGAAGACGAGGTCGCGCACCCGGATCGGCACGCCGAGGAAGGAGTCCATCGGCGGATGGTTCGGCGGAAAACCCTGCGACGCGGGGTGCTCCGCGATGCGCGGCAGCCGCAGGGGGTGCGGCTCACGGATCAGCAGGCCCAGGATGCCGTGGCCCGAGGGCTGCACACCGATCGCGGAGGTCTGCTCGGGCGTGAATCCGACGGTCAGGAACTCGGCCAGCCGCTCGCCGTCGGGACCGATCACCCCCAGCGCCGCGTATTCGGCCTTCACCAGCACGGCGGCCGCCTCGACGATGTTGCGCAGCACCTGCTCCAGATCCAGCTCGCGCCCGACGGAGAGGACCGCTTCCAGCAGGCTGCGCACTTGGTCCCGGGTGCCGCGTGCCACGTCCAGCCGGGACTGCAGCTCCTCCAGGAGTTCGTCGATCCGCATCTGCGGGGATTGAGCGAGACCCTCGTCGGCGTCAGCCACCTATATGCCTCCAGGTGCGTGGCGACAGGCCGGACACCTGCCTTTCCAGCTCTGCCACCGTACTCCCCAGGGCCTGCACGGCCCCCGCGGGCGCCGGCCGGATGTGCCGGCCCCCTGCTGGACGCGGGGTCGGGGGCCCTGGAAGTGTGCGGTGGCGGCGCCGCCATCGGTATCAGGGCCACCCGGCCCTGGCACCGCCGCACGGCCGGCGGCACACTGGCGGGTGAACGCGGTCCGGGACCTGTCCGTCGGACGGGGATCCCGGCGCGGGATTCAGGAGCTCTTGATGTCCGACGGCGACCATCCCGACCCCACGGCCGGGATCACGGTCTTTCTGCTCGACGACCACGAAGTGGTGCGCCGCGGCGTGCGCGACCTGCTGGACGACGAACCGGACATCACGGTGATCGGCGAGGCCGGGACCGTGGAGCACGCCCTCATCCGCGTCCCCGCCCTGCGCCCCCAGGTCGCCGTGCTGGACGTGCGGCTGCCGGACGGTGACGGCGTGACGGTCTGCCGCGAGCTGCGCTCCCGGATGCCCGACCTGGCCTGTCTGATGCTCACGTCCTTCGACGACGAGGAGGCGCTCCTCGACGCCATCATGGCCGGCGCCGCGGGGTTCGTGCTGAAGCAGATCCGCGGCTCCGACCTCGTCTCGGCCGTCCGCACCGTCGCGTCCGGGCAGTCCACGCTCGACCCCAGTGCCACCGCCAGGCTGATGGCCAACCTGCGCGGCGGGGCAGAACCGGCGCGGGAACTGGTGGCACTGCCCACCCTGACCGACCGGGAGCGGCAGATCCTGGCCCTGGTCGGCGAGGGTCTGACCAACCGGCAGATCGGACAGCGGCTCTTCCTCGCGGAGAAGACCGTCAAGAACCACATCTCACGGCTGCTCGCCAAGCTGGGAGTGGAACGGCGGGTCCAGGCCGCCGTGATCGCCACCCAGGCGCAGGACCGCCTGGACCGACCGGACCGCCTGGACCAGGAGGGCCGGCACGGGGCCGGACACCGACGGTGACCCCGTGACGCGGAGCAGGCCCGGACGGTCGGGGCGGTGACGGCCGCCCCGACGGGCGCCGGATTGCCCGTTCACCGGGGGTGCAGGGGCGTGAGGGCCGTTCGGCCCTGCGAATGTCCCTCATCGGCCCAAGAGGTGCGGTACTGCCGCACCCCAGGCTGAGGGCGACGCCGCCTCGGCGTCCGCGGAGGAGACGCACATGCCTGGCACCAGCTCAGCAACGCCCACCGACACCTACCTCGAGGCCGCCGAACTGGCCGCGCTGGACGCGCATTGGCGCGCTGCGAACTACCTGGCCGTCGGCCAGATCTACCTGATGGCCAACCCGCTGCTCGCCGAACCCCTGCTCCCGGAGCACATCAAACCCCGGCTGCTCGGCCACTGGGGCACCTCGCCCGGCCTGAACCTCGTCCACACCCACCTCAACCGGGTCGTCAAGGCACGTTCCCAGGACGCGCTGTGCGTGTGGGGGCCGGGCCACGGGGGGCCGGCGGTGCTGGCCAACTCCTGGCTGGAGGGCACCTACAGCCAGACGTATCCCGACATCGGCCGGGACACCGCGGGCATGGGCAAGCTCTTCCGGCAGTTCTCGTTCCCCGGCGGGGTCCCCAGCCACGTGGCCCCGGAGACCCCCGGATCGATCCACGAGGGCGGCGAGTTGGGCTACTCGCTCTCCCACGCCTACGGCGCCGCCCTGGACAACCCGAACCTGCTGGTCGCCTGCGTCATCGGCGACGGGGAGGCCGAGACGGGCCCGCTGGCGGCCTCATGGCACTCCAACAAGTTCCTCGACCCGGTGCACGACGGGGCGGTCCTGCCGATCCTCCACCTGAACGGCTACAAGATCGCCAACCCGGCCGTGCTGGCCCGGATCCCCGAGCCCGAACTCGACGACCTGCTGCACGGACTGGGCCACGAGCCGATCCACGTCACCGGGGACGACCCGGCGCAGGTGCACCATGCCATGGCCCGGGCGATGGACTCCGCCCTGGACCGCATCGCACTCATCCAGCGCACCGCCCGTGAGGAGGGCATCGGCGAACGCGCCCGGTGGCCGGTGATCGTCCTGCGCACCCCCAAGGGCTGGACGGGTCCGGCCGAGGTCGACGGGCTGCCGGTGGAGGGCACCTGGCGCGCGCACCAGGTGCCGCTGTCCGGCGTACGGGACAACCCCGAGCACCTGCGGCAGTTGGAGGAGTGGCTCAAGTCGTACCGCCCGGAGGAGCTGTTCGACGAGCACGGCCGCCCGCGCGACCAGGTGCTGGCGTGCGTGCCGGACGACGCACAGCGACTCGGCGCGAGCACGCACGCCAACGGCGGGCTGCTGCTGCGCGACCTGCCGCTCCCGGCCCTGGAGCGGTACGCCGTTCCCGTCGACAAGCCCGGCGCGAGTCTCCACGAGCCCACCCACGTCCTCGGCGACCTGCTGGAGACGATCATGGAGGCGACCTCGGACCGCCGTGACTTCCGCCTCGTCGGCCCCGACGAGACCGCGTCCAACCGCCTGCAGAGCGTCTACCGGGCGACCGGCAAGGCCTGGCAGGGCGAGACCCTGCCGGTCGACGAACACCTGGACCGGCACGGCCGGGTCATGGAGATCCTCTCCGAGCACACCTGCCAGGGGTGGCTGGAGGGGTACCTGCTGACCGGCCGGCACGGCCTGTTCTCCTGCTACGAGGCGTTCGTCCACATCGTCGACTCCATGGTCAACCAGCACATCAAGTGGCTGCGCGTCACCCGGCGGCTGCCGTGGCGCCGCCCCATCGCCTCGCTGAACTACCTGCTCACCTCCCACGTGTGGCGGCAGGACAACAACGGGTTCTCGCACCAGGACCCCGGCTTCATCGACCACGTCCTGAGCAAGAGCCCCGAAGTCGTGCGGGTCTACCTGCCGCCGGACACCAACACGCTGCTGGCGGTGGCCGACCACGTGCTGCGCAGCCGTGACTACGTCAACGTCGTGGTGGCCGGCAAGCAGCCCTGCTTCGACTGGCTCGCCCTGGACCAGGCCCGCGCGCACTGCGCCCGTGGCGCGGGTGTGTGGGAGTGGGCCGGCACCGAGGACGGCACCGGCGAACCCGATGTGGTGCTGGCGTGTGCGGGGGACGTGCCCACGCTGGAGGTCCTCGCCGCCGCGCAACTGCTGCGCGAGCACCTGCCGCACCTGCGGGTGCGGCTGGTGAACGTGGTCGACCTGGCCCGGCTGCTGCCGCAGGAGGAGCACCCGCACGGCATGCCCGACGCCGACTACGACGCCCTGTTCACGCGCGACCGGCCGGTCGTCTTCGCCTACCACGGCTACCCGTGGCTGATCCACCGGCTGGCCTACCGCCGGGCCGGACACGCGAACCTGCACGTGCGCGGCTACAAGGAGGAGGGCACCACCACCACGCCCTTCGACATGGTGGTCCGCAACGACCTCGACCGCTACCGCCTGGTCATGGACGTCATCGACCGGGTGCCGGGCCTCGCGGTCCGCGCCGCCCCCGTCCGCCAGGCCATGGAGGACATCCGGCTGCGCCACCACGCCTGGATCCGTGAACACGGGGTGGACCTGCCGGAGGTCGCGGACTGGACCTGGACCGGCTGACGACGACCGCGGCGATCAGCCGCACCGACCGGACGGCCCGGCGTCCGGATCAGCGCACGGCAGGGGGCGGATACCGCGATGCGGTATCCGCCCGCACGAAGTCCCCTTTCACGAAAGAGTTCATATTCTCATCGCAGAATAGATGCACCCGAGTCGCATTCCCACGTCACCCAAATGCCATTCCTGATGCGTCGCATGACTCCGTAATATGCCGATGAAAGAAGTCGGCGCCCCCATTGGCAAAGGAGCACCGATCGCGCCACCACCACACCAAGGAGTTGGCCCCTCGATGACACCGAATGCCCCCGCAGTTCCCAATGCACGCATCATCTCCGCCTGGATCGCGACGGTGATCGCCGCGGTCATGGCCGCGGTCATGGTCGCTCTGGCGTCCAGCCCGGCCCAGGCCACCGCCACACCCGTGCCGTTGGCAACGGCGGAGAGTTTCGCGGTACTGGCCGGCGAGTCGGTCACCAATACCGGTCCTTCGGTGATCACCGGAGATCTCGGCGTGAGTCCGGGTACGTCGATCACCGGGTTCCCGCCCGGCCAGGTGAACGGCACCCAGCATTCCGCGGACGGGGTCGCACTCCAAGTAAAGAGCGACTTGGTCGCGGCCTACAACAATGCCGCCGGGCAGGCCACGGACAGCGCCCTTCCCCCGGACGCCGGCGGCCTCACCCTGGTTCCGGGCGTCTACACCGCGTCCTCCACACTCAACCTCACCGGCACTCTCACCCTCGATGCCCAGGGCGACCCGAATGCGGTCTGGGTCTTCCAGGTCGGCTCGGGTCTGACGACCGCTTCGGCGAGCCGGGTCGTCCTCATCAACGGTGCCGCGCCGTGCAATGTGTTCTGGCAGGTCGGAAGTTCGGCCACCCTCGGTACCAACTCCACCTTCGTCGGCACCATCCTGGCGCTGACGTCGATCAGCGCGACCACGGGTGCGAGCATCGACGGCCGGGCCTTGGCCCGCAACGGCACGGTGTCGCTGGACACCAACAGGATCACCCGGGCGACGTGCTCGGCGGGCAGTACCGCCGGCGGCGTGATCACCGGTGGAACGATCGTCGGCACGACGACCGGTGGCACGACGACCGGTGGCACCACAACCGCCGGAAGCTCGACAGGCGGCTTGATCGCTGGGGTCACCTCGGGAGGCACCAACGGCGGCGGTCTGCTCGGCGGGGTCCTGACCGGTGGCCTCATCGGAGGCACTCCCGGCGGTCTCATCGCCGGAACCACGGGCAACGCGACGGTGGGCAGCACCGGCAGTCCCACGGCGGGTACCACCGGCGGCGGCTACCCGGGTGGTGACAACGGCGGCCAGACCGGCGGCGGTTACCCGGGCGATGACCACAGCGGCCACCATGGCGGCGACCACGGCGGACACGGCGGCGGTGGCTACGGTGACCAGCCTCCGGCCCACCAGGGCCAGGGCGCACCGCAGGGCGGCTACGGATCCGCTCACTGAGACCGATCCGGTGACCGGGCGCAGCACCACGCTTGTGCCCGCATCCGAGTCGTGACCGGACTCTGCCTGCCGGCAGGCCGCGCGGACGACGGGCCCGTTCCCCACCCCGGAAGGGATGGGAAACGGGCCCGTCGCCGGTGATGTGGTGTGCTCAGCAGGGCAGGGTGGTGTTCCCCGCAGCGCCGGTGGCACCGATGGTACCGTCGGCACCGAACGTGGCCGCGGTGCCGTCGCCCCCGGGCTTGCCCGGGCAGACCGGGCTGGCCGCGCCGCCGGCGCCGCCCTTGCCGCCCGTGTGGCCGCCTCCCGCTGTGGAGGCTCCGCCCTTGCCGCCCTTGCCGCCGGCGATGCCGGTCCCGGCGTCGCCGACCCCGCCTACGCCGCCCTTGCCACCCGTGCCGCCGAGCGTGGCCGCGCCTCCCGCGCCGCCGGCCCCGCCGTTGCCGTTGGCGCCGCCGGCGCCGCCCGTACCGCCGGCCCCGCCCACGCTCGAACTGCCGTCGGCGTTGCCGCCGTTACCGCCGTTGCCGCCGTTGCCGTTGGCGCCGGCCGCGCCACCGGTACCGCCCAGGCCGCCGAGGCCGCTGTTGGTTCCCACGCCGTTGGTTCCGTTGCCACCGGGGAGTCCGAGAACGCCCAGGCTGATGTGGGTCCGAGCGCTGCTGCCGGCGGACTGCGCCGATGCCGAGGCCAGGACAGGGGTAGCGACGAGGCCGGCGACAGCGAGCGCGGCGACGAGGAGGGTTTGGTGAATGGCGGTAGTGCGCGTACAGCGCATGAGGTGCCTTTCGTTGTGCAGCCGAAGAAGATCTCCGCCTGACAAGCCACACCTTAGGCAGTGATTTGCTCACGACTGTACGTTTTGATCACGAAATGGCCTTAAGTAGTTTGAAATACCTAATAATGGCCTGAAAGTCCTTGCGATAAGCGCTACTTGGTGGCAGCGGAATGGCGCCAGCACAGGGCACCTCCCATGTTGACGACTCGACGCCTCGGCAACCCGGCGCGATCCGCTCGCTCGGCCCGTAGCGAGCCGAGCTTCCCGCCGGGGCGTTCGTGCGTGTGGCACCCATCGATCTAACTTTCTGACCAGCGGACATCACACAGCGTCACATATTTGCCGCGACGCAACGCATGGGCTCAAATTGCCGTCCAACAAGCCGAGTTGCCCACCGCAAAGGGTTGACGTCGAAACGTGGTCTAGTCCAATGTTGGGGCCAGGGTTCGTGCGCGTGTCAACCCCTCGGAGGGTGCGGTTCGCGGCTCTTCGATCGTCACGGGCACCGCAAAGAACGAGCACCAACACGAACATGAGCACGCGTACGAGCATGAGCACGATCTGACCACCACATCGGCAGTCGGCCCTGGATTTGCTGTGCCCTCGATCCGTCTCGCCGCCGAAGACCCACGTTCCACGATCCCACTCTGGAAGGACCGCATGACCGCGTCCGACCGATACCCGCGCCCGTCGCTGCCGTCCGGTCGGTCCGGGGACTCGCGAAGATGTCCGCCTTCGCACTGAACGAGAACCTGAACCAACTGCGGAGAGAGACATGGCACGCCAACACATATCAAGATCGGACGTAAGCCCGGGCCACGGTCACCGGCCGGCCGGCCCGCCGGTCAGCGCGGCTCTGCGCGCCGCCCTCGCGGCCGAGTCCGAGGACCGGATCATCTACGACCTCGCCGGGATCGGCGCGCGGTACCGGTCGCTGGTCGAGGAACTGCCCGGCATCGACGTCCGGTTCGCCATGAAGGCGTGCCCCGTCGACGAGGTGCTGGCGCACCTGGCGGCGCACGGCGCCGGATTCGACGCGGCGAGCCCCAACGAGATCGCGCAGGCGGTCAGGACCGGCGTGCCGGCCCACCGGATCCACTACGGCAACACCGTCAAGTCCGACCGGAACATCGCCGAGGCGTACCGCCTGGGCATCCGGGACTTCGCCACGGACAGCCTGGAGGACGTCGCCGCGATCGCCGCCCACGCTCCCGGCTCCCGGGTGTTCTGCCGGCTGGCCACCAGCGGGGACGGCGCGCTCTGGGGGCTCAGCCGGAAGTTCGGCTGCTCGGCCGACGACGCGCCGCTCGTCCTGGAGGCCGCGCGGGCGGCGGGCCTGACACCGTCCGGCCTGTCGGTGCACGTCGGTTCGCAGCAGATGACGACCGACGCCTGGGCCGAGGCCTTCGAGCGCATCGGCGACGTGATGGCGGACCTGCGGCACAGCGGGATCGTGCTGGACCACGTCAACCTCGGCGGCGGCCTGCCCGCCCTCGGCTACCTGGACCGGCGCGGCAACCCGCTCGACCCGCCGCTGGACAAGATGTTCCTGGTGATCCGCGAGGGCATGCAGCGGCTGCGCGAGCTCTCCGGATCCGCGCTGGACTTCGTCATGGAGCCGGGCCGCTACCTGGTCGCCGACCAGGGCGCGATCAAGGCGCACGTGCTGCGGCTGTCGTCACGCCGGCAGCTCGGCGGCGAGCGCGAGTACTGGCTCTATCTGAGCTGCGGGAAGTTCAACGGCCTGTACGAGATGGACGAGCTGCAGTACCGGCTGGTCTTTCCGTCCCACCCGGACGGGGAGGACGTTCCGGCCGTCGTCGCCGGCCCCAGCTGCGACAGCGACGACGCCTACGCGCAGGGACACAGCCGCGTGCGGGTCCCGCGGGCGGTCGCCTCCGGCGATCCGGTGTGGATCCTGTCCAGCGGTGCCTACGCGACCAGTTACATGACGCAGGGGTTCAACGGCTTCGATCCGCTTCCCTGCGGTTGGACAGCCGGCGAGCCGCAGGCTCTCGCGCCGGCGGGCGACGGGGCGAGTCGTCCGGCCTGACCCCCGCGTGCCCGCTCCGCCGGCCGCCCGTGCGGCCGGGGAGCCGCAGTACGCATGCCCCCACCCTCATCCCCTCCCCACCCATCCGGTTTTCTGGAGTGCACACATGCCGGCCCACGATCAGTACCTCCACCGAGCCGCCTCGCGCCGCCCGTACTTCAGCGCGGACGGCGAGACGTACCTCGCGCCGACCCCGCTCAGGGACCTCGAGAAGGAGCAGCCCCTGCGCGTGCTCTCCGAGGAGGACTTCGCCTTCTGGCGGACCTACGGCTACGTCGTGGTCAAGGAGGCGATCCCCGCCGAGTCCGCGCAGCGCCTGCTGGACTTCGCCTTCGCCTTCCAGGACCTCGACCCCGACGACCCGGAGACCTGGTACGAGCCGCGGCCCTACCGTGACGAGCTCGACCGCCACCTGCACGTCTACGGCTTCGTCGAGGCGTACCACCACCAGCTGCTCTGGGACAGCCGGCAGAGCCGGCGCGTCTACGACGCCTTCGCCGACGTCTGGGACTGCGAGGAGCTGTGGGTCAGCCTCGACCGCCTCAACCTCAACCCGCCCAACATCAAGAACCGCGACCGCGCCATCATCGAGCCCACGGAGACGGGCTTCGACATCGAACTCCACTGGGACATCGACAGCACCCTCAGCGTGATCCCGCAGCGGGTCCAGGGCATCATCGCGCTCACCGACACCCAGGCCGACCACGGCGGCTTCCAGTGCAACCCCGAGCTGTTCCGCCGCTTCGACGAGTGGAAGCTCGGCCAGCCGGCCGACCGCGACCCGATCCGGCCCGCCGTCGACCGGGACGAGTACCCGGTGGTCCGGCCGGAGCTGGCCGCGGGCGACCTGCTGATCTGGAACGGCGCCCTGGCCCACGGCGTCGCCCGCAACACCTCCGAGCGCGGCGTCCGGGCGGTCCAGTACCTCTCGATGATGCCCGCACTGGAGAAGAGCGAGCAGATACGCCGCTCCCGGATCAGCTCCTGGGAGAACCTCTCCACCCCGGACTGGAACGGGACCCTGGTCGGCGACGCCGTCACGCACGAGTCGCTCCGCTACAAGACCGCCGAACTCGACGAGCTCGGGGAGAAGCTGCTGGGCCTCACCTCCTGGCACGGAGCGGAGTCCGGACAGTGAGCCGCGGCCCCGGCAGCCCGCGCAGGATCTGCCTCACCCTCCCCACCAACCGCGCCTGCACCGCGACCATCGCCGACATCGGCGCGGAGGCCGCCTACGCCGCCGGGCGGTTCGACGTCGAGGTCCACCTGCTGATCCTCGACTCCTCCGACGACGCGACGTTCGCCGACCACGCCAAGGCCGTCGACGTGCTCCCCGCCGTGCCGAACGTGATCGTGCACCACTTCGACGAGGAGCGGCAGCGCGCCTTCCTGCGGGAGGTGATCGGGCGCTCCGGCCACGCGGAGCCCGAGCTGCTGCTCGACCTGATGCTCCCGGACGCCGTCTCCTACGGCGCCTGCACCAACCGGGCCTTCCTGCTCGCGGCCGCCCTGGGCTGCGCGTCGATCCACCGCCGGGACTCGGACAGCGGCTACCAGACCCTGGACGGCGAGCCCGTCTTCCCGATCCACCACGAGCTGCTGTCCCTCGGCAGGTCCGGCGCCGAGGCGGCCGACGGCGTCACCGAGAACGCCCTGGACCCGGTGCACGGACGCAAGCCGGTCTCCATGGTCGGCGGCTCCTTCGTGGGGGAACTGTCGGTCGACGTCGGTGAGATCAAGGAGATCGACCCCGCGGTCTACCGTGACGTGGTCAGCCTGTGGGCCCCGCCCGAGTGGCCGCAGGAGGAGGTCCAGGGCCTGGTCGAGGAGTCGTTCATCGGCGCGGGCACCGAGCCGTTCAGCGTCGACCGGTCGGTCCTGGACGTCCCGGACATCTGGCGGCTGGACATGTGCAACATCGGCTTCGACCGCGAGCTGTACGAGCGCGTCCCGCTGCCGCCCGCCACCGACACCATCGGCAGCGACTACTTCCTCCTGCACGTCGTCCGCCACGCCCCGCTCCCCGCGGTCGTGCACAACCGCCACATCGTCAACTTCTACACACCGGAGCGGCGGACCGGCAGCGGGTTCACCGCGTACCAGCTGCGGTTCGTGAAGTTCCTGCTGTCGATGCTCTACCTCCACCCCGTCTACTTCGACCTGGAGGAGGCCGGCCCGGCGCTGCTCGACCCGCAGCACCGGGTGCGCGCCGCCACGATCGCCGGATTCGCCCGGCGGACCGCCGGTGCGGACCGCGCGGAGAACGTCCGGCGGCTGGACGCCATCGACCGCTGCTACCGGCACCTGGGCGGCAAGTACGCCGAGTTCGCCGACCACCTGCTGCCGCTGCGGCAGGAACTGCTCGACCGGGCCCAGGCCGACATCGAGCACTTCGCGCTGCTGATCGACGCGTGGCGTCCGCTGGTGACGGCGAGCCGGGCCGTCGGCCGGACCTCCGGAAGGGCATGACCATGACCGACACCGTGGCTGAAGACACCCTGACTGGGGACACCGTCCGCCTCCGCCGGCTGGAGGAAGCCGACTGGGACGACGTCGTGGCGCTGGAGGCCCGCGCCTACGCCGAGAGCGGCCTGTCCGAAGGACGGGAGGTGCTGCGCTCCCGGGGCCGCGTCTCGCCGGCCACCTGCTTCGTGCTGGAGCACGCCGGGCAGTTCGGGGGCTACCTGCTGGCCCTTCCCTACCCGTCGGGCCGGTGCCCGGACCTCACGCTGACGGAGACGTCCGGCTACGCGTCCGCGAATCTGCACGCGCACGATTTCGTGATCACCGAGGCGCTCCGCGCCCGGGGCCTGACACCGCTGTTCGTGCGGCAGATCGAGCAGGAGGCACGGGCGCAGGGGTACGACCGGATCTCCATGGTGGCCGTCCAGCGCAGCCACGTGCTGTGGCGCCGCCTCGGCTGGGTCGCCCAGGCGGAGGTCGGCCTTCCCGAGAGCTACGGCACGGAGGCCGTCTACATGTCCAAGGCGCTGTAACGCGGCCCCGCGGAGCGGGCCCAGGTCAGGAACCGGACACCGGGACCGGGACCGGGACAGAAGTACCCAGCGGATCCGCCGCGCGGATCTCCATCGTCGGACGAAGTAGGCTGATCCACTCATGTTTCGCATGCACGACCCCTTCCGCAGAGCGCAGTTGGCCATCGCCGCGCTGTTCCTCTTCCTCGGGTTCCAGTACGCCACCTGGGTCTCGCGGCTGCCCGCGCTGAAGACGCACCTCGACCTGAGCGAGGCGCAGGTCGGCCTGCTGCTGATGGCGGGCGGCGCGGGGGCGGTCATCTCCTTCCCGCTGGTCCCGCTGGCGATGAAGCGCCTGGGCTCCCGGCTGCTGGCGCTGGTGTCCGCCCTCGCCCTGGGCCTGATCCTGCTGGTCCTGGCCCTGACGCCGAACTACCCGGTCACCTTGCTCGTCATCTGCCTGGACGGCGTGGCGGTGGGCTTCCTCAACGTCGCGATGAACGCCCAGGGGGCCGCGCTCGAGGTCGCGTACGGGCGGACGGTGATGGCCCGGTTCCACGCCACGTTCAGCGCGGGCTCGCTCGCGGCGGCGCTGCTGGCCGTCGGCGTGAACCTGTTCACGTCCTCGCTGGCGGTGCACTTCGTGGCGGCCACGGTGCTGTTGCTGCTCGCGGTGGGCCTGACGCAGTCCGGGCTGCTGACCGAGGACCAGCAGCCGGAGGCCGTCCCCGAGACGGACGCGGTGGCGGACGCGGTGGCGGAGCCGGCTGAGCAGGCGGAGAAGCCGAAGCGCCGGATGGTCCTGCCGTCCCGGGTGACCATCTGGATGGGCCTCGCCATGGTCTTCGGCACCGTGACCGAGGGCGCGATGAACGACTGGTCGTCCCTCTACCTCAAGGACATCGCCGAGGCCGGGCCGAAGGTGACACCGCTGGGGATCGCCGTGGTCTCCGGAATGATGGTGCTCGCCCGCATCTTCGCCGACGGCTGGCGCGCCCGCTGGGGCGACGGACGGATCGTCGTGGCCGGCAGCGCCCTCGCGGGAACCGGCCTGGCGGTCGCCCTGCTGGCCGGCGGCGTGCTCCCCGCCCTGCTGGGCTTCGCCTGCGTGGGCCTGGGCGTCGCGGCCGTCACGCCGTGCGTCTACGTCGCCGCCGCCCGCCAGGGCCCGGACGCACTGGCCCTGGTCGCCGCGATGGGCACGATCGGCCTGCTGGCCGGCCCGCCCGTGATCGGCTTCATCGCGAGCGGTACCAACCTGACCTGGGGCATGGCAGCCGTCGCCGCCTCGGCGGCCCTGGTCGCCGTATGCGCCACCCAGATCCGCTGGCCCGCCCTGACACAGCATGACCAACCCCAGCAGGAGGCGGCGGACCCTGCCACCGCCCTGTGAGCGGAACGAGGGGGCGCAGGGTCTTGTCCCGTCGGCGTTCCGGCTGACCGCTCCGGTGGTGGGGGTCAGGGCCGGTCGCGGCGGGCGGCGAGGGAGGCTTTGATGAGGGTGATGTCGGCCGGGCGGGTGGGGTCCAGGCCGGTGAGCGTGGTGGCTTTCTGGAGGCGGTAGTCGACGGTGTTGGGGTGGATGTGCAGATGCGCCGCCACCGGGCGGCGGCTGCCCAGGCGCAGGTAGGCGTCGATGGTCCGGAGGATCTCCGGGCTGTCCGCGAGGGGGTCGAGGAGGGCGGCGAGGCCGTCGCGGGCGCGGCTGGGGCGGGAGAGCTGGTATTCGAGCAGCAGGTCGTCCAGGCGGTAGGCTCCGGGGGGCCGGTCGAAGGCCTGCGCGATGGTGAGGACTTCGCGGGCCAGTGAGGCCGCTTCCGCGACGCCCGCCGGTGCGGCGCAGACCGCGCCCGCGGTCACGGCGGCGCCCACGGACCTGCTGAGGGCCGCCACCAGGGTGGTGAGCCCCTGCCAGTCGGCGTCGGTCAGGTGGTCCGGGGCGACGGGCCAGGGGATGAGGGCGATGCCGCCGTCGGCCGTCAGGGCGGCGAGGATCTGCGTGCGGGTGTGGCGCTCCAGTTCGGTCAGCAGGCGCCGGGCCTTGCGGCGGCCGGCGATGGCGGGGTCGACTCCGGCGGTGGTCTCGTCCGGGTGGGTGCCCGTCGCGAGCGCCAGGACGAGGTAGGCGGGCGGGAGTTGCAGGCCCAGGCGGGTCGCGGTCTCCTCGGCGTCCGTGCCGTTCAGCAGGGCGGAGAGCAGGGTGTGGCGGGCCGCGTCCTCCTCGCCGTGGATCGTCTGGCGGGCCTCGAGGTAGCCGGCCGCGACCGCGGGGACGACCCGCTGCAGGTAGCGCAGGATCAAGGTGGGCAGTTCGGGCAGGCGGGCGATGACCTCGGGGCCGACCTCGGCGGCGAGCAGTTCCCAGACCTTCTGCGCGCCCAGGTGGTAGGCGGTCAGGACGACCTCGACGGGGACCCCCTCCTCCGCCCGGCGGGCCGCCGAGACCCGCAGGTGCGCGAGTTCGTCCTCGTCCGGCAGGGAGCGGGTGCGCAGCACCGCGATGAACGCGCGCAGGTTCTGCCCGACGACGTAGCTGATGTCGCCGCCGAGTTCCTCGCGGGGCAGTGTCTGGTAGGCGGGGATCTGTGCCGTCAGCTCATGGACCACGGCCTTGATGAGGCGGGGAAGGTTCGCCGTCAGCCACCCGGGTACGTCCAGTTCGGCGCTGCGCGGGGTGCTGGGGCCTTTGTCATCCGTCACAACTTCTCCGCGCTGAGGCTGGTTCCGGTCCTGTATTCCCGGCGATTCGTCGTGCGCGAGCATGATGCCACGGTTTACCTGCCAGTAACACGGAGGACGGTGTGCGGCCGCCGCACGGTCGCGCCGCCGGCCTCCGTTCCCAGCATTGGAGCTCGCATGACATGGCTCTCCCGCCTCCTCGCCTCCGCCCTCGGCTGCGCCGGACTGATAGCCGCCGGTGCCTGGGGCCCCGCCCAGGCGCAGTCGGCGCAGCCGCTGGAGTACGTGGCCCTCGGTGACTCCTTCGCCGCCGCTCCCCTGGTGCCGCAGCCCGACCCGGCCAACCTCGCCTGCCTGCGCTCGCTGTCGAACTACCCGCACGTCGCGGCGCGGGCGCTGGGCGCCCGGCTCACCGACGTGAGCTGTTCCGGCGCCAAGGTCACCGACTTCGGCGGCCGGCAGTTCGGCCTCGTGCCGCCCCAGTACCAGGCGCTGTCGGAGACCACCGACGTCGTCAGCCTCACCATCGGCGGGAACGACACCGATCTGGTCACCCGGGCGATCAGCTGCGTGAACCTGCTCCCCGAACCCGTCGGCACCAGCTGCGCCGACCGCCTGACCGCCGGCGGGCGCGACCAGATCGCGGCGGACATCGACCGCTGGGCTCCGTCCCTGGGCCGGGCCCTCGACGAGATCCACCGCCGCGCCCCGCACGCCAAGGTCTTCGTCGTCGGCTACGGCAGCTACATCCAGGACGGCGGCTGCTTCCCCCGCCAGCCGATCTGGGCCCGTGACGCGACGTACATCCAGGGCTCCGTCAACAGGCTCGGCGACGCGCTGCGCGCCCAGGCCGCCGCCCACGACGCGGTGTTCGTCGACACCGCCCCCCTCAGCGCCGGACACGACAGCTGCGCCCCCGCCGGAACCCGCTACCTCGAAGGCCTCGTCCCCAGCAGCCCGGCGCTGCCCCTGCACCCGAACGCCGCCGGCTCGGCGGCCTTCGGCACCGCCCTCGCCGAGACCGTGCGAGCGGCGCTCTGACGGCTGCCTGACAGCGGCCCGTCCCGCTGGGGATCAGGTGCGGGCGCCCGCCTCCGGGCGCAGCAGACTCGTCAGCACGACGGCCGGGTCCGGGTCGGGGGGCCCGGCCGGCCACCACGTCCGGCCGTCGTTGGTGTACGGATACCAGCGGCCGTCGCGGCCGTAGCGGACCTGGGCGAAGCGGCCTTCGACGGTCCAGCGGTTGCGCCAGGTGCGCAGCCGCGGCAGCGCGATGGCCTCGGGCCACTCCTCGCGCACGGCGGCGAGCGCCCGGGCCAGCACCCCCGGGGGCGGGGTCCAGGCCTCGTCGAGGACCGACAGGGACGCCGCGCCCCCGTGCCGCCAGGCGCGGGCGGCGGCGGCGACCTCGTCGCGGGTGCGGGCGCAGGCCGACGCGATGCGGTCGAGGACCTCCGCGGTGGGGTGGGCGGCGGCGAGGCGGATGGCGTCCTGCCATGCGGTGAGCGGCGCGGGTGGGGCGGTGTCGGCATGGCCGGCGCCGAGGGCCGCGGCGAGCAGGTGGTGGGCGCGCGTCGCCGCGTCGGCGGCGAGCAGTTCGAGCCCGGCGGGGTCCACGCCGGGCGCGGGGACGGCCGTGTCCACCAGCGCGGGGCCGCGGCCGGGCCGTTCGGGCACGGGCGGTGGCGGCGGCAGGGGCGGCAGCGCGGTGCGGGCGGCGAAGGCGGCCGCGGCGGGATCGGCGGTCCTGGCCGGGGGTGCGTCCACGACCGCACCGGCGCTCGCCGCGGCTTCGACGGCGGCGCGGGCGGAGTTGCGGCGGCCGAGTTCGTCCATCAGCTCCTGCTCGCCGCGGCCGCGCAGGAGCAGCAGGACGAAGGGGTCGCGGTCCAGGAGGCGGGCGAGCTGGTAGCACAGGGCGGCGGCGTGCTTGCAGGGATAGCCCCAGTCGGGGCAGCTGCACTGGGGGTCCAGGTCCCGGGGGCCGGGCAGCAGCGGGACGCCGGCCGCCGCCGCGTCGTCCGCGAGGGCCGCGGGCATCTCGCCGTCGAGCAGCGCCGCGATGTTCGCGGCCCGCTCGGCGATCATGTCGAGGAGCCGGTCCCACTGCCGGGCCGTCAGCTGCGTGACCCGCACCCGGCAGCGGTAGGGCGACGGGCGGCTGCCCTGCACGGGGGCGGTGGCGGCGCCCGCGGCGACGGTGACGGCGCCGACCGCACCACCGCGCGCGTAGGTCCTGCCGCGCTGCAGACGGCCGCTGTCCAGCGAGGACTCCTCCAGGGCGCGCAGCCACTCGTGGCCCCACCAGGACTCGGCGAAGGGCGCCCGGCTGCGCCGGGTGGGCGGGAGGGCGTCGAAGGTGCGGGCGGGGGTCGTGCCCGGCCCGGGCGGGGTGCGCCGGCTCATCGTCCGGCCCCGCGCAGGGTGACCAGCTCGGCCAGTTCGCTGTCGCTCAGCTCGCTGAACGCCGCCTCGCCGGAGCCGAGCACCGAGTCCGCCAGTTCCCGCTTGTGGCGGAGCATCTCGGCGATCCGGTCCTCCACGGTCCCTTCGGCGATGAGCTTGTGGACCTGGACGGGCTGGGTCTGCCCGATGCGGTAGGCGCGGTCGGTGGCCTGGTCCTCCACGGCCGGGTTCCACCAGCGGTCGTAGTGCACGACGTGGCCGGCCCGCGTCAGGTTCAGCCCGGTGCCCGCCGCTTTCAGGGACAGCAGCAGCACCTTCCGCTCGCCGGCCTGGAACGCGTCGACCATCTCCTGGCGGCGGGCGACGGTGGTGCCCCCGTGCAGGAACAGGCTCGGCACACCGCGGTCGGCCAGGTGGCGTTCGATCAGCCGGCCCATGGCGACGTACTGGGTGAACACCAGGACCGATCCGTCCTCGGCCAGGACGGTGTCCAGCAGTTCGTCCAGCAGTTCCAGCTTTCCCGAACGGCCCGGCAGCCGCGCGCCCGCCGGTTCCTTCAGGAACTGCGCCGGGTGGTTGCAGACCTGCTTGAGGCCGGTGAGCAGCTTCATCACCAGCCCGCGCCGCGCGATGCCCTCCTTCTCCTGGATCTCGGCCATGAGTTCGCGCACCAGCGTCTCGTAGAGGGAGACCTGCTCCTTGGTGAGGGGGACCGGCTGCTCGGTCTCGGTCTTGGGCGGCAGTTCCGGCGCGATGCCGGGGTCGGACTTGCGCCGGCGCAGCAGGAAGGGGCGGACGAGCGCGGTCAGCCGGGCGGCGGCCTGCTCGTCACGGTCGCCCTCGACGGCCTTGGCGTAGCGCTCGCGGAAGGCGGTGAGGGTGCCGAGCAGGCCGGGGGTGGTCCAGTCGAGCAGCGACCACAGCTCGGACAGGTTGTTCTCGATCGGGGTCCCGGTCAGCGCGACCCGCCCGCGCGAGGGGATCGTGCGCAGCGCCTGCGCGGTGTGCGCGTGCGGGTTCTTCACGTGCTGCGCCTCGTCGGCGACCAGCAGCCCCCACGGCTGCCGCGCCAGGCGGCCCGCGTCACGGCGCATCGTCCCGTAGGTCGTCAGCACGAAGCCGCCGCCGGCGCCCGCGTCCAGGCCCTCCACATCGCGGCCGGGGCCGTGGAAGCGGCGGACCGCGCTGTCGGGTGCGAAGCGCCGGATCTCGCGCTCCCAGTTGCCCAGCAGCGACGCGGGGCAGACCACCAGCGTCGGTCCCGCGCTCGCGTCCGCTTCCTGGCGGCGCAGGTGGAGGGCGATCAGGGTGACGGTCTTGCCCAGGCCCATGTCGTCGGCGAGGCAGGCGCCCAGGCCGAGGGAGGTCATCCGGTGCAGCCAGGTCAGGCCGCGCAGTTGGTAGTCGCGCAGGGTCGCGGCCAGGGCCTTCGGGGGCTCCGCGACCCCGGGGGCGCCCCCGGGGGGGGCGGCCGGCGCCGCGAGGGGCGCGCGGACGCCCGCCCGCACCCCGCCGGCGGGGGGGGCGGGCGGGGGGGCGGGGGAGAGG
>NZ_JBEYJD010000063.1:0-41639 GCF_040636125.1 Streptomyces sp. NPDC006733
GCCGTTCATCGTGATGGAGCTGCTGCGCGGCAAAGACCTGCGGCAGGTCCGACGCCCCGGAAAGCGCGGACGCCGTCGGGTGGGCCTCCTGGACGCCTCAGGCGTGCTCCTCGGTGGTGCGGGAGTTGGTGAGGGTCAGGGCGCCGCCTGCCGCGATGAGGCCGACGAGCACGGCCAGTACGGCGTAGGTGATCCGCTCGCCGTGGAAGAACGAGGCCACGAGGGCGTCGCTCCAGGTGCCGGCGGGCAGCTGGGTGGTGACCAGGGCGGCGATGAGGGTGCCGACCACGGCGGTGCCGACGCTGCTGCCGACCTCCTGGGCGGTGTCGTTGAGGGCGGTGCCGATGGAGGTGCGGTTGGCCGGCATCGCGTCGACCAGGGCGATGGCGCAGATCGTCATGACGGTGCGCAGTCCGATGGTCATCACGACCATGCACAGCGCGATGGCGGCGTAGCCGTGGTCGACGCCCCAGGCGAGGCCGGCCAGGGAGCCTGCCAGGCAGGCCGCGCCGACCAGGCAGGCGACGCGGTGGCCGAATCGCTTGGCCAGCCATTCCGACAGGGGGGTTGCGGCGATCATCGTCACGATGATCGGGAGGTTGGCCAGGCCGGCCCGTACCGGGCTCCAGCCGTAGGCGTACTGGAAGTGCAGGATCAGCCCGAACATCACACTGGCCATCGCGATGGACGTCCCGATCTGCGCGATGGCCGCGCCGCGGACGGTGCCGTTGGAGAAGAGTTTCAGATCCAGCATGGGGGAGGGGCTGCGCCGCTCGTGCCGCACGAACGCGATGCCGGCGGCCAGGGCGCCCAGGATCGACCCGAGGGTGATCGCGGAGAGCCATCCGTGCTCGACGCCGCTGGTCAGGGCGTAGCAGGCGAGGCCGATGGCGGTGACGCTCAGCACGGCGCCCGGCAGGTCGAGCTTGTCGCGGGTCAGGTCCTGCGGCTGGTCGGCCGGCACGCCCAGGCGGACGCCGATGGCCGCGATCAGGGCGATCGGGGCGTTGACGACCAGGAGCCATTCCCAGCGCACGTGGGCGAGGGCGGTGCCGCCCAGCAGCGGGCCCAGCACGAAGCCGGACATGCCGACGACGATCATCAGGGTCATGGCGCGCATGCGCAGTGCGGCGTCGTCGAACAGCCGGAAGACGAGTGAATTGGTGATGGGCGCCATCGCGGCGGCGGCGATGCCCAGGCCGGCGCGCAGGGTGATGAGCTGTCCCGCGGTGCTGACGGCGACGACGCACAGGCTCAGCAGACCGAAGACGGCCAGGCCGATCAGCAGGACACGCCGGCGGCCGAGGCGATCGGCCATTGATCCGGCCGTCAGCAGCAGGCCGCCGAACGTCAGTGAGTACGCGCCGGTGACCCACTGCAGTGCGGTGGTGCCGCTGCCGAGGTCGCGGCCGATGGTGGGCAGGGCGATCGACAGCAGGGTGTTGTCGACCATCTCGACGAAGAAGGCCAGGCAGAGCGCGGCCAGGGGGATCCAGGCTGCGCGCAGCGACGGGTAGGTGCGCGAGGGGGATGGGGCGGGCGCGGTGGTGGTCATGGCGGGCCTCCTTCCGTAACGTCGCCGACTTTCGAACGACGTTCTACAATAGAACGAGGTTCGATGATGTGGCAAGCCGTGATTGGATGGACCCCATGACCCGTCCGCGCCCGCGCCCCGCCGACCGCCCGCCCCGAGAGCGGCAACGCGCTTCGCACTCCCTCGAGGCCGTCCTGACCGCGGCCGTCGCCCTGCTCGACGAGGCCGGCGCGCCGGCGCTGACGCTCCGCGCCCTCGCCACTCGCCTCGGCACCGGCGTCGGCAGCATCTACTACTACGTCTCCAGCAAGGACGACCTGCTCGACGGCGCCATCGACCACGTCCTCGGCGGCGTGCTGACCGCCATCGAAGGACGGACCGGCAGCGGCGACCCGTTCGACGACCTGCGCGTGATGGCCGTCACCCTGTTCGACGCGATCGTCGACCGGCCCTGGCTCGGCGCGCACTTCATGCAGAACGTCGACGTCCCGGGCAACTCCCTGCGCCTGTACGAGGAGCTGGGGCGCCCGCTGCTGCGCCTGGACCTCACCCCGCGCCAACGCTTCCACGCCGTATCGGCCATCGTGGGCGTCGTGGTCAGCAACGCCGCCGATCTGGGGCAGGAACCGCCCCCGCAGGTCCTCGACGGCACCGTGGACCGCGACGCCTTCCTCGGCCGGTATGCCGCCACGTGGCGTGAGCTCGACGCCACGGAGTACCCGTTCGTGCACGACATCGTCGACGAGTTCGACGGGCACGACGACAAGGACCAGTTCCTCGCGGGGCTGGAGCTGACGCTGGCGGGCCTGCGGCTGCAGGCCGGAGCGTGAGGACGAGCCACCGATAGCGTCGGTCCCGCCGACCGGGGACGGACGAGGCCTGCCCGGTCGGCCCATCCGCCACCCTCACGGGCTCAAGAATCCCCGATACGCGCCCGTTGCTTCCCGGCCGCCCTAGCCGTCGTACGGGACCCAGCCTCGCGTCCCGGTGGCGTTCGTGCCGTACCAGTAGTGCGGCCTGCCGGTGATGCTGGTGGTGCGGAACGGGCGGCCGTGGTCATCGATGCGGATCGTGCCGGTGCGGCCCTGGCAGGACCAGTCGAGTTCGAGGTACCAGCGGGCGTCGTAGGTCCGGGTCGTGGTGTCGACCAGCAGCACCTCCGGGTCCTCGGCGGAGACGCGGTACGGGAAGTGCGCGGCCGGGATGATGCGTTCGCCGTCGGCGCCGTCGTTCGGACGGGCGATGGGCCGTTCGACATCGAGGTTCACGGTGAAGCGGCGGGGCGTGAGGTCGCTGCCGCAGCCCTGGTCCATGGCGTACGCGCTCCCGGCGGCCGGGTTGGCGCGGCTGACGAGGCGGACGTGCAATGCCTGCAGCACCACGGCTGTGGACGAGCGCCCCTGCACCGCGATCTGCACCCGCGTCCGCCGTCCGTGCACCGCGCCCAGCGCCACTGCCCACGCCCCGGCGTTCGGCTCGACCGGCGGCGCCGGCACCTGTGCGGGCGACTTGGCGATGACGTAGTCGTGACCGCAGCCCTTGTCCCACACCAGGGAGTCGACACTCCAGGTGAGGGGCAGGTCCGCGGCCGGCGTCGCGGACGGGGCGGGCGCCCGCTGCCGGGAGCCGGGCGAGGAGCGCTCGTCCGACGGGGCGGAGGTGCTGCTCAACAGGGCGAACAGGGTGCAGGCGGCGGCGGTGGACACAACGACCCGTCGGCGGCGGTACCCAGGGCGGGGAGCGAGGGAAGGGGCAGCCCCGACCGGGTCGGAATCGTCCGCGGGCTCCTCCGCGGAGCTGCCGTCCTGGGCAGGCGCCCGGTCGGGGTCCCGCGCCGGGGCTACGATCGCCGCTGCGCCGTCCGTGGCTCCCCGCTGGCGTGCCTGCACCGCCACCAACCACCGGCGGTGCAGGTCGAGCCGCTCCTGTGGTGTCGCCCCGCAGAAGGCCGCCAGTCGCTCCACAGGCGCGAAGTCCTGCGGCACCGTCTCACCCGCGCAGTAGCGGTGCAGCGTGGAGGCGTTCATGTTCAGGCGGCGGGCCAGCGAGCCGTAGCTGCGGTCTGTCCGGTCCTTCAGCCGGTGCAGCAGCGCCGCGAACTCCTCGACATCGTCCCGCATCGGCACCGTCCTCCGCCGTCCACCCACGATCCGGTATCCCAGACCCTCATATCCCTGCACGTCAGAGGGGCTGGGATGGTTCCACCCCTGCTGAAGGGGCGGCAGTCGTTGCGCCGGACTCCGGTCACCGCAGATGCTCGTGGTGTTGCACCGACCGCGATATTCACCGCTACCGGGAGCTCCCGGCGGTGAGCGGCATCCGGGCGCCGCGTGCACTGCGGTTGCCTCCCGGGCCACCGCGCTTGCTACGCCGTCACACCCGCCCACGAGCCGCCGGCCGGCGTCGGGCCACTTCCTGACGCATCGGCCAGCGGGCCGTGCTGCCCGGAGCCGGCCGAGCCAACCACCTACGGATCAGAAGAGGAACACGCACATGAACACCATGAACACGACGTCCCCCGCACACCGCCGCCCGGGCCGCCGCGCGGCCGTCGCGGCCGGCCTCGTGCTGGCTGTCGGACTCGGCGTATCGACCCAGGTGTCGGCGCAGGCGTCCACGCAAGCCCCCGCCGCGGTGTCCGCCGCCGCACCGCAGGCGGTCAGCGGCATCGCCGGCCAGGCGGTGACCCGGGTCGCCGACTTCTACGGCGCATACATCGACGCCAAGGGCGACTACACGGACCCGGACGGCGCGCTGTCCACGGCGCTCCGCCAGCACTACCTGACGCCCGCCTTCGCTCAGCAACTGACGGTCTGGGAGACGAACAACGGGGTGGACGGCATTCTGCGGGCGCAGAACGTCCCGGCGCGGTGGACGGTGTCCGACAACGGCACTGTGGGCAACGGTCACGAGGTCGTCGTCACCTTGACCTTCGGCAGCGGTGGGACCACGCAGAAGACCAAGCTCTTCGTGCTGCTGGAGCGGTACAACCGCATCGTGGCCATCGACACCACCAGCGCCCGCTAGGTCGCGGGAGCCCTGGCCGGAGCTGCTGAAACGCTTCGGTCCCGGGCCACGGGTCGACCAGCGGTACCGCCGCTGGTCGACCCGTGGCACCTGACAGGCCACCCTGGCGCAGGTGCAGAGCGAGGCGGACGCCGCAGACCGAGCAGAACCAGTGCGCGGGGCGGCACGTCCTGCTCCTGGACCCGCGGCCTGCACATACGCTCATCGACCCGACAGACATCACGAGGGCGAGCCCCCGCCCCCGCTGTCCCGCCCGGCCAGAGTCGTGCGGATGGGGTCAGCAGCCGCCAGAGTGCGGGCCGTCCCAGTCCTGCCCGCCGTACCGCTGCTCGACCTGCCCGGCGGACTCACCGCTCTGACCACCGGAGACCTCGCGGCGGTCCAGGGCCTGTCTGCCGCTGCTGTCTCCCAGCAGGCCACCGCCCTGCGCGAGGCCGGCCTGATTGCCACGTTCCGCAACGCCCAGACCGTTCACCACCACCCGACCCGGCTGGGTCGGGACCTGCTCAGCGCCTCGGACGACGCCAGGGACTGATGCCAGCAGAGGTGACGGCCTGTCGACGCTCTTCCCTAGCGCGCAGGGGTGGTCCGTTCCCCGTTCGGGATCGAGCGGACCTCACTGACGGCGGTCCGCTCCTCGGACAGGACATCATCCCCTGCGGTAGTACGGGGACGACACCCTCGCCGGTGGTGGCGTCGAGGATATTTCCGCACGCGATACATGGGGCATGCACGGTCCGTTCGAATAACCGTGGCGCGGAATGTCGAAAATTGCTGTATTCAGCGACGCCGAAATAAACACGAAAACGCCTTGCGGCGGGCGTAGCGTCCGTCACGCCCCTGGCCGTCATGCCACTGGCGCTGCTCCGGCGTACCCGCCACGGCACGGGCGCGCGGGTCCCACACGAGCCGGCCCGTTGCCGGGGCTGGGGGAAAAACTGCAGTTCAGGAGCCCCGCCGGGGCATCTGCGAGCGGGTGCGTCACGGCATCGGTGCTGCGCGGGTGCGGCAGCACAGAGCAGTAAACACACCTTGAGGAGTGGCTTTGCCTACGCCAAGCAGAGCATTGCCGGCCTGGGCAAATATCGAGGAATATCGCACTCCTTGGTCCATTACAAATATGAAAAAAGACGTGTCCTATGAGAGGGGTCCCGGATCGTCCGGCCATCTGCCGGTCTGCGTCGCGGAAAAGGGTTCGAGGAACGTCTCTTTCCTTTTTCCGGTGCGTGCCGGCCTGCTTTTGCTCCGCTCACCCCCACTGCACCTGAGCCAAAGGACACCTCGTCGTGAACAGGAAACGCACCACCGTCCTCCTCGCACTGCCCACGCTCTTCGCCGGCGTGGCACTCTTCCTCGGCGCTCCGGCCGGGGCATCGGCCCTCGCCTGCACCGCGGGCACGGCCGGCGTCGCGGGTGCCAACGGCACCCCCGCGCACCCCAGCGGATTTCCCGGCACCGCGGGTGGCCCTGCGACCGGCAGTGGCGACTGCGCCGGGGGCGCGGGTGGCCCCGGCGGCAACGGGATCCTGGGCGGGGGCGGCGGTGCCGGTGGCAACGGCGGCACCGGTCTGGGCAGCGGGTCGGGCGGAGCGGGCGCTGTCGGCGGCAACGCCGGCCCCAACGGAGGGGCGGGCGGCAACGGCGGCACCGGGGCGGCCGGCGGCCTGACCGGTGCCGGCGGCGCGGGCGGTGCCGGCGGCATGGGTACCCACGCGGGCGCGGGCGGAACCGGTGGTGCCGGTGGCAACTCCGGTGCCAACGCCGGCGCGGGCGGCCGCGGCGGCCTCGGCGGCGCAGGGGGATCGGACGGCGGTGCGGGCGGCAACGCGGGCAACGGCGGCATCGGTCACGGCGGCGGCGCGGGCGGCAACGGCGGCGCCGGCGGCAGCAATGCCTCCGGCAACGGCGGCAAGGGAGGCAAGGGCGGCCAGGGTGGCAACGGCAGCACCGGCGGCGCGTACCCGGGCGGTGCTGCCGGTATCGGCGGTGCCGGCGGGATCAGCAACGGCGGCCTCCTCAACTCCGGTGGCAACGGCGGCAACGGCGGCAACGGCGGCGCCAAGTCCGGTGCCAGCGCCGACGGTGCCTGCGGGATCGGCGGCGCCGGCGGCAACGCGACCGCGGGCGTGCTCTTCCACGGCGGCACCGGTGGCCTCGGCGGAACCTTCGGGGGCGGCAGTCCCTGCGCGAACGGCGCCAACGGCACCCCGTGACCTGCCGCGCTCCCCGGGGGTGATCGCTGACCCCTGATCACCGGTGCCACCGAGGGTCGATGAGCCGACTCTCGGTGGCACCGGCGCGCGCCGTCATACCCCTGGGGCCAGGGCCCCGGGAACGTCAGGCGGTCGGCAGCGGCGGGACGGGCACCGGCAGCACACAACCTGCCGCGGCGGCCGCGGTCTTGAGGGCGGCCGCCGCCGCGTCGTTGGCGGTCTGCTGGGCCTTGAGGGCCTCTGCCGCCGTGGCCTGCGCAGCAGCCGGATCGGCGGCGATGACCAACGCGGCAGCCATGCTGGCCGAGTACGTGACGTTGGCCTCCGCGAAGGCCGCCGCCGCGGTGGCCGCGTCCTTGAGCAGACCCACGCACGCGGCGGCGTCGGGCGGAACGGGCGCGGCAGCGGCGGCCGACGGCGCGGTCAGCAACCCACCGCTCACCGCCAGGACCGAGGCGGCCAGGGACAGGGCGGCGGTACGGCGAAGCTGCATGGTTGAACTCCTGACAGTTGAAGGGATGAACCCCCACGAAGCTGCACCAGTACGGGCCTTGAACTCGCAGCCCGAAGCCACACGGAAAGCAGCACGCGATGCGCTGCCCGTCATGCGGCAAGCCACGGCACGGCTCCCCGCCAGAGCTGAACACCCTCTCGCCCCACCCGCATCCTGTTGAGGCCGAACGAGTCGCCACCGCCCGGCCGCACCCCGCAGGCGACGGGGACGAGGCCGGCTCGCACGCCGCCCCGAGCTTTGCTTGTCGCGGGAGGTGCTCGGACGCATCCCCGACCCGCGGGGATCGTCCGGGACGCGGGCGTCGCCAGGGCAGCCGGAGGCCTGCCCGCCCGGGTTCGCCACCGGGTGACCTAGTCCATCGGGGGATATTCGCAGATGTGTCCGATTCTCGTCCGTGTGTCCGCGCTACCCTCCCTGACCGGGCGTTCTTCGGCGGACGGCGCACAGAGGCCGCGTCCGCGCGGCCCGTGGTGGGGAGCGTTCCGAGCGCGCCGTCCACGGATTTCGGTGTTCCTCTTCAGGGGAGCCGGCGGGTCCGTCAGCTCATCCCCGCAGCCCGGCCTCCGCCCGGCACCGGGGGACCGCTCCGTTCGGACAGGGAACCTCTCGTGACGATCCGCCGTATCGCCCTCACCTCGTTCGCCGTCAGCACGTGCCTGGCGGGCAGCACCCTGCTGGGCGTGGCGCCCGCCGGTGCCACCTCGCTTCCCACCCGCACGACCGCGGGGCACCAGGTCTCCGCCTCCCTGGCCGACCCGGCGTCCTGCGCTCAGTCCACCACGGCTGCCGCCGTCTCGGGCGCCAACGCCGAAGCCGCCGCCAAGGTCTCCGAAACGGACGCCGCCGCAGCGGCTGCCGCCGTCAAGGAACTCGCCGCCGCCGTCGCCGCCGGATCCCCCGCCACCGCGATCACCTCCGCACTGGGCACCGCGACCGCCGCCGCCACCGCCGCCGTGACCTCCACCACGGCCGGCGTGGCCGCCGCTACTACCGCGGCCACCGCCACCGCTGCCGCGGTCAAGGCCTGCGCCGCCGCCTGACAGCACAGCGCACCACATCCTCGCCCCCTCCGGTCGCAGCGGCCCACGCGCGGCTGCGACCGGCAGGATCACCCGTCCGCCTCCTGCGCCGCACCCACCGGGGACGCTCGGCGGTGGGGAACGGCCGACAGCGGGCGCGTCGGGCGGTCGAAGTAGTCCCCGACGTCGCGTTCACCACCGGTGGGGACGGTCCGCGGGCCGATGGCGTGGGCCGCGTGATGAAGCATGCCCTCGTGGTATTGCACCGGTATGTATGGGACCATTCCGGCTGCGGGTATAACACCGCTACGCACCCGCCACGACCTCGCTGGCGCCAACGCCACCACGCGCGTCACGACAGCCCACCCCGACACGGGAGTACCCGTGCCTCAGCCGCCGCTGCTCGCGCAGTGGCTGGCGGTGCCGCCTCCGCTGCGACACGGGACCGTGCCACCGACGGCGGGTGCGGGGCGGCGATCCGGTCCTGGTGCCGCTGGACCGCCACTCCATTGACCACCCCCACTGTCACGCAGCATTGGGTCAGCACCGTCACCAGGGCGTGGGATCGTGACGTGACCACGGCCGCCAGCAGGGCCAGGGCGGCGATGGCGCCGGCGGCAACGAGGTAGCCCCACAAGGGGTCAAGGGTCGCGGGCCTGTCCGGGTCGTCACTCATCGCGGTCACGAGCCAACGGCCGAAAGTCGCCATCAGGGCGACCACTTCGAGGAGCAGCAGCCAGACCGCCGCACCCACGTCGGCGCTCCGACCGGTGCGCGGCCGTACGAAGTCGTCAAACGCCGGGGGAGCGATGGGCAGGTTCACGCCTACCATCCTCGCCGGTGAGTACGGTCGTGCACATCAGTACGCTTACCCAAAGGTCCGGCACGGCTCCCGCGGGCAGCAGCTCGGCCTACCGGCGAGCAGACGGCGCCGCCCGGTGGGCCGCGCCGCCTGCTGCGGCTGCGGGCAGGTGAATCCTCCCGCAGGCTGTCGTGACGCCGACGAGTCCGCCGTCCGCAGGGGACATTGTCAGTGCGGCCTCGCCGCCGGCGACGTCCCTAAGGGCGCCGGCTGCCTGGTTCGGCGGGGGCGGGGAGGCGCGTACTGGACGCGTTGGTCCTCCCGGGCTTGGGAGATATGGATGGGGACGGAGATTGCGACGTCGGGGTTCATCTTCTGCAACTGGCGGTTGAACTCGCGCTGATCTGCGTTGGGATTGTTGAGATACCCGGAGCCAGAGCCGATGGGGCCTGCACGGAAGTGCTGGTTGCCGCGCAGGCTGCCGCCGGTGCTGCGCAGCATGGGCACGCCCGGCCGCGGCCGTTCAGAGGCCGAGGCATTCAGGTCTCTCTGGCCGGTTGGTGTTCGGCGCAGTCCACGCGGAGTTCTGGGTCGCCGATGGCGGTGTCCAGCAGGGCGCAGTGGTGGGGCCGTCGCCGGTCCTCGTGCTCGTCCTGGTGGAAGAAGCGGCAGGTGGTGCAGGTCCGGGCGACGGATAGGACACCGGTGTCGGCGAGATGGCCGACCAGGTCGAGGATCAGGCGCAGGGTCTGGCCCTTGTCCTCGGTGGACAGGGCCGCCAGGTGAGTGGTGACCGGGTCCGGCCAGCGGGAGAGGGCCGCGGCCGCGGTGAGGCCGGCTTCGGTCGGCGCCATCACATGGCCACGTTTGTCGCCCGGGACGGGCTGCCGGTCGACGAGCCCTTTGCGGCGCAAGGTCGCCAGCGCCTCGCTGACGGTGGCGGCGGAGAGGTCGAACTCCGCGGCGAGCGTGCCGACTCTGCGCCGTTCGGGAGGTTCGACCCCCAGGCGCAGCAGGAGTTGGACCTGAATGGGGCTGAGCCCGTGGGCGGTGGCCTGGGTCCAGATCAGCGTGCGCAGTGCGTGGCCCGCGCGTTCGAGCGCGGAGGCCAGGCGCCGGTCCAGATCCGAGGGGTCTGCCGGGCTCCCGGACAGTTCCTGCGCCGCCAGGTCGGGCGGCAGCTGCGGCGCCAGGGGAGGGGCGTCGGCGGGGTCGGCGGTCGGCACGGCGAGGCCTCCTCGAAGTCTTTCGGAATCCTGACGATACCCCTTGTGCGGGCCTGGAGGCGCAGCTAAGTTCGAGTTGTTCGTAGGAGTCCTAACAATCTGGGCTTCCTGGTGAAACCTGAATGGAGACATCCATGCCTTCTCGTCTGAGCACCGTCGACCCCGCCAGCGCCGAACCCGCAGCCAAGGGCCTCCTGGCCAAGGTCGAGCACGCCCTGGGCGCGACACCGAACATGATGCGGGCGATGGCGACCTCACCCGCGGTCCTGGACGGCTACCTGTCCTTCAGCGGTGCGCTGTCCAAGGGCCTGCTGCCGGCATCGCTCCGCGAGCAGATCGCCCTCGTCTCGGCGGCCGAGAACTCGTGCGAGTACTGCTACGCGGCACACCACGTGCTCGGTGCCCGCGCCGGCGTCTCCGCCGAGGACCTCGCCGCGGGCGGACACGCGCACGCGTCGGACCCCAAGGCCGCGGCTGCCCTGCGCTTCGCCCGATCGGTGCTGCGCACCAAGGGCTTCGTCGCCGACGCCGACCTCGACGCGGTGCGCGCCGCGGGCTACGGCGACGGGGAGATCGGCGAGATCATCGGCGCCGTGGCCCTGAACATCTTCACGAACTACTTCAACTCGGTGGCCCGCACCGACGTCGATTTCCCCGCCGTCGACCTGCCGATCACGGCCTGAGCCGCTCTCCCGGACGGGGCGGGCCGTGCCGGCCCCGTCCGGGAGCGGACGGGTCCCGCGGCCCGGACGGCAGGGAAGCCGCCCAAGGCGTCTCTGACCTGGGACGATCTCGAACCGGGCAGCGGGCCCAGCCCGGCAACCGCCTTCCGGACAACCGGGCGGGGCGAACAGCTCGCCCGGGGCGCCCGCCCTCTCCGCTCACAGCCCACCCACGCGAACATCACGGATCAGGGCCGCAGGAAGCACCTTTCCTGACCGACCCGGGCCGCAGCGATGAGTTTTCCTCGCCCGACACGTCTTACTTGTGTTGTCGACAACACTGGAGGAACTGGTGGCTCAGCTGCTGCGCGTGCAGAATTTCAACGTCTCGAGTGACGGGATCGGTGCCGGTGAGGACCAGACCCTGGAGAGACCGTTCGGGCATGTCGACCCCGGGAAGCTGTTCGCCTGGGCCGGCGCCACGGCGAGCTGGCCCATGCGCACCGACCCCGGGGGGAGCCGGGGCCTGGACGACTACCTGACCCGGGACTATCCCCGCAACATCGGCGCCGAGATCATGGGCCGCAACAAGTTCGGCCCCCAACGCGGCCCGTGGCCCGACTACGAGTGGCAGGGCTGGTGGGGAGACGAGCCTCCCTTCCACACCCCGGTCTTCGTCCTGACCCACCACAAGCGCCCTTCGATCACCCTGTCCGACACCACGTTCCACTTCGTCGACGGCGACCCGGCCACCGTCCTCGCACAAGCGCGGGAGGCGGCGCAGGGCAAGGACGTCCGGCTCGGCGGCGGGGCCACCACCATCCGGCAGTTCCTCGACGCCGACCTCGTCGACACCCTGCACGTGGCCGTCTCACCGGTAAAACTCGGATCCGGTGTACGCCTGTGGGAGTCGCCCGAGGAACTGCTCGACCGGTTCCACCTGGACGTGGTTCCCAGCCCGAGCGGGGTGACGCACCACCTGTTCTGGCGAAAGTAGCCACGATTCAGGGCGGCCCCGGCCCGGGGTTCTATCTCCCGGGGCTGCCCTGCGGCAGGCCGCCGAGTGCTCTCAGCGGATGGCTCCGACGTTGTGAACGCATCTGCCTTGCGAACAGATGAAGCGGTCATAGGCCTGTTGGTCCGTCGTGGGATGCGCGGGCGTGTGGTCCGGGGCCCTGGATGGCCCGGCGCTGAGGTTTCAGGCGGACCGGCGACGATCACGATCGCTCGTCTCCCCTTCCGGCCGTGGCTCTATGACCTGCAGGTTCATGGTCCGGATATGGAACCTCCGGGAACTGCGGCCGAAGATTTCCAGGATCCGGCCGTCGAACATGTCGAACGCGCTACCGACCCTGGCCACGACTCTGTCGATCAGGGGTCGATGCTGCACGCGGGCATGCGCGGCTGTCAGGCTCCCGTCGGCAGACAGGAGCAGGACCCCTCCCACCGTGGGACGGCCCGATGAGCAACCGACCGTCCCCCCGGCCGCCGGCGGGACACGGCGTGGGCCCGGCCCGGTAGGAGGGGCCGGCTGGGGCGCTGGCCTGGGTCGCGGATGACCGCTGGCCGGGGGCCCCGCACGGACGGGCCTAGCCGGTGTTGGCGGGATCGCCGCCGCCGGCACCCGCCGGGACGCGGGGTGCGGGGAGGACGCGAGCGGGGGAGCCGTGCCGGTGCCACAAGTCCGGTGCACCGGCCAGTTGCAACACCCCTACTCCCGTTCACGTCCAGCAGGTAGGGTCGCGCCGCTGAACAGCGACGAGAGCCGACGAGTGTCAGGGAAGGGGCCGGGTGACGGGCGAGCCGAAGCCGGCGGTGCCGCGGGTCGGGCTGGGGACGATCGCCCGGGAATGGGGCTGGATCGGCTGCACCGGCTTCGGCGGCCCGCCGACCCATATCGCCCTGCTGCGCCGGCTCTGTGTGGAGCGGCGGGGGTGGATCGCCGCAGCGGAGTTCGAGGACGGGATCGCGGCGACGAACCTGCTGCCCGGCCCGGCCTCCACCCAGCTGGCGATCTTCACCGCCTGGCGTCTGCGGGGCATTCCGGGGGCGCTGGTCGGCGGGGCGGCATTCATCGGGCCCGGCCTGGCGCTGATCCTCGCCCTGGCCGCACTGTTCCTGGCGGGCAGTCCGCCGCGCTGGGTGAGCGGTGCCGCAGCCGGCGCCGGGGCGGCGGTCGCCGCGGTGGCCGTACAGGCCGCGTCCTCGCTGATCCCGGCGAGCTGGCAGCGGGCCGGCCGTCGGCGGGGTGCCCGCTGCCGGTGGATCGGCTACTTCCTGACCGGCGGTGCGGCGGCGGTGCTGATCGGTCCCTGGATGGTGCTCGTGATGCTCGGCGCCGGAGCTGTCGAGGTCGCCCTCCGTGCCCGCGCCGCCGCACCGCGCCCCCAGCGCCGGGCGGCCTGGCCGCTGTTGGCCGCCGTTGCCGCGCCCGCCGCCGGCGGCCTGCTCGCTCTGGCCTGGGTGGCCTTCAAAGTCGGTGCCCTGTCCTACGGCGGCGGCTTTGTGATCATCCCGATGATGCAGAGCGACGCCGTCCACGTCCACCACTGGATGAGCGACGCTCAGTTCCTCAACGCGGTCGCCCTCGGCCAGATCACCCCCGGCCCCGTCGTGCAGACCGTGGCCGTCGTCGGCTACGCCGCGGCCGGCATCCCCGGCGGATTGCTTGCCGCCGCTGTCGCCTTCACCCCCTCCTTCGTGTTCGTCATCCTCGGCGGACCCCGCTTCGACCGGCTGCGGGCCGACACCCGGGTGCAGGCGTTCTTCGCCGGCGCCGGACCCGCCGTGATCGGAGCGATCACCGGCGCCACGATCCCCTTGGCGCTCGCGCTCCAGCACGCCTGGCAGTACGGCGTCCTCGCCCTCGCGGCGCTCTGGGTGCTCGCCGCCCGCCGGGGCGTGGTCAGCGCGCTGCTCGGCGCGGGCGTCGCGGGCGTCGCGGCCGCGTTCATCGGCTGGCCCGTCGGCTGATCGCTGAGGGGAAGGCGCACGGGTCGGTGGCCCGTACCGGCCGCAGCCGCCTCGCGCCCGCCCGGGGCCCCGTCAGGAGACGGCGGAGCTCCGCCGCTCCAACAGCACCACGTCGCGTCAGCGGCCGTGGTGGCGGCCGAGACGCTCTCGGGTGCCGACGACGCGGAAGCCGGCCCTGGCGTGCAGGGCCAGGCCGGCGGTGTTCTCCGCGAAGACACCGGACTGCACGGTCCCGGTCCCGGCGGCATCGCTGGAGGCCAGCAGCGCCCGCAGCAGGACCAGGTCCTCGACGACCCGGCCCCCCCACCGACGCCAAGGCCGCCGCCGGCTGCGCCTGCGGCACCTGACACCCGTGGGGCGCGGGCGCGTGCACCGCGGGCCACCCAGCCGTCGCCGACGGCTCACCGCACACCTGCCGCGCGGTGAGCACCGGGAGCAGGCCCGTGAGGTCCGGTGGGCCTCAAGGGACTGGCCCACGACGGCAGTCAGGACCGCCGGGCACCAGACCGCACCCCGGGTGGGGGCGGTGCCGACGAACGAGCGCCGGCCGATCGCCCCCGGCGCGGCGGGGAAGCGGGGGACGCTCCCTTCCGGCCGGCACGTTGCGCAGGACGATCTACGGGTAGCGTCGGGAGTATGGACATTCGTATCACCGTTGAGCGCGCTCAACGCCTCAAGCAGCTGCACGCCGACAACCGGCCGCTCGTGCTGCCGACCGTCTGGGATGTGTGGTCCGCGCGGACCGCCGCCGATGCCGGATTCCCTGCGCTGACCATCGGCAGTCATCCGCTCGCCGACTCCCGCGGAGCCGCCGACCACGAAGGCCAGACCTTCGAAGAGGTCCTCGCCGCCGTCCGGCCGATCATCGCGGCGGTCGACGTCCCGGTGTCGGTGGACCTGGAGGCCGGGTACGGGCAGGAGCCCGCAGACCTCGTCGCCGGACTCATCGAGGTCGGCGGTGCCGGTCTGAACCTCGAGGACACCGTCCACTCGGACGGCGGACGCGTGCGCACCACGCAAGAGCACGCGAGCTACATCGCGGGTGTGCGCGCGGCGGCCGACGCCGCCGGGGTTCCGCTGTGGGTCAACGGGCGCACGGACCTGTTCCTGCACGCCACGGACGCCGCCGACGTCCTCAAGGAAGCGATCGAGCGCCTGCAGGCCCTGGAGCAGGCCGGCGCCGACAGCGTCTACCCGGTCGGCATTCAGGACAACGACGAGCTGCTCACGGCGGTGATCGGCGCCGTCGCCGTGCCTGTCAACTCCACCGCCCACCCCGTCAAGCACGACCTGGAGCGCTTTCGCCGCCTCGGCGTCGGCCGGATCACCTACGGCCCGCTGCTGCAGTTCGCGCTGACGGACGCCATGAAGGACATGATCGCGCCCTGGGCCCCCTGACGAGCGGAGCGAACGGACGGCGGACGCCCTTCCCCAAGGGCGCCCGCCGTTCCCATGACGCCGCCCGGGTGCCTTCCTCGGTGCCCGCGGACCGACCTGGGCGGGGGAGCACGGTGCAGGTCGGGGGTGCGGTCCACGGTGGTGCGCGATGGGGGCGTGGTTGTGCGGGGAGGGCCGGTCGTCACCGATGCGGCACGCCCTGCCTGACGCAACCGCCGTAGCAACCCTGGACGCAGCCGGAGGTCTTCCTTGGCGCCCGCGGAGAGACGACGCGCAGACGGCACCGTCCCCTGCCTGTGTTGACGACCGATACGGATCTGCCTGGGTTGCCGCTCGTCCCCCAGCACCTGCAGTGATTGCGCGGACGTCAGCGGCGGCCAGGGCATTGAGCCGGTCCCGTTCGGCGCGCAGCCAACGGCGCTGGCGCCGCAGGGCTTTCAACTCGTCCACCTGCGCGGCCAGGATGTGGCCGATGTCCGGAGGTCTCCGGCCCAGCGCCGCAACCACGAGGATCTTCTGCGGTCGCAGCAGTTGGCGCTCCCCGTAGGAGCGGTCGCCGTGGGTGTCGATCCAGGCCGGCGGCAGCGGGCCGATCAGTGAGCCAAGATGCTCGCTGGCGCAGGAGAGCGAAGCCGGCCGGGCCGCCGTGGCTGAACCGCCGCTGCGGTCCGCCGGTGTACAGAAGGTCCGAAAATGCTGTTGAAGGCTCCCTTGGGAGCGCCGGATAATGTCTCCCGCCGTCCGCCACGCGAGCGGTCGGTCGCGAGTGGCCTCGGATCAGCCCGCGGCACCGTACGAGCCCGGGAGCCGTGGGGCCAGTGGTGTTGCGTATCCATTTCACCGCGGACGATCTCGCCCGCACCCGGGTGGCCGCCACGATCGGCGCGGCCGTGGAGACGTACTACAGCCTGGAGCTGCTGGGCCGGCGCGGCCTGGCGGTTCCGTTCTGGCACTGGCGTGCGCAGATCGCCGACCGATTGCCGCAGGAGGCCAAGCCGCTGACCGTCCTGATGCCGGACCGCGGCCCGGGGATCGATCTGCTGGCCCTCGCCGGGGACTCGCCCGACATCGACGAGGCCGTCGACTCCCTGCTGCGGGTTCCGCGCGCCCGCGTCCGCCGGGAGTTCGAGGCGGTCGGCTTCAACGCCGCCGGCTCCTCCTGGGCGCGAACCCTGGTCGAGGGAGACGGCGAAGCGCGCGGGCAGCTGGCGGCCGCCCTCGCGTCCAGCCACCGTGCAACCGTCAGGCCGTACTGGCAGGCGGCCCGGTCGCGCCTCGACGCGGTCCGCGCGCGGTACGCCCGTGCTTTCCTGGAGGGCGGCGTCGAGGAGCTGCTCGCCTCGCTGTGCCCGACGCTGGTGCGGTGGTGCCCGCCGGTGCTGGAGGTGCGCCATCCCCGCCCGGTCGAGGTCCATCTGGGGGGACGGGGGCTGGTCCTTGCGCCGACGATCTTCTCCTGGCGCGAACTCAGCCTGCTCCACGACCCGCACGACGAGCAGTCGGTGCCGCGGTTGACCGTCCCGGCGGTGACCGACCTGGCCGACGCCTGCGCCCTGTGGCAGGGCGACAACGGCGCCGGCGCCGACGAGGCGCTCGGCGTCCTGCTCGGCCGCACCCGCGCGGCCGCGCTGCAACTCCTCATGGACGCCTGCGGGACCACCGCGCTCGCCGGCCGCCTCGGCGTCACCCCCGCGGCGGCCAGCCAGCACACCAAGGCCCTGCGTGATGCGGGCCTGATCACGACCAGCCGTTCGGGCTCGTCCGTGCTGCACGTGACCACCGCCCTGGGACGTGAGCTGCTCGGCGCGATGCGCGACGGCGCACCGGACGGCGGCTCTCTTTGAGCGGTGGCCCAAGCCCCTGACCGCAGCACGGCGACCACCCGCAGGTCCTGGACAACCTGTCCGCCCACAAAGGCACCGACATCCGCCGCTGGGCTACAAAGCACAAGGTCGAGCTGTGCTTCACCCCTACCTAGGCCTCTTGGGCCAACCCCATCGAGGCCCACTTCGGACCGCTGAGGCAGTTCACCATCGCCAACTCCAACCACCCCAACCACCCCGTGCAGACACGAGCCCTGCACGCCTGTCTGCGCCGGCGCAACGCCAACGCCCGCCACCGCGACGTCCTGGCCGCCGAACGCCAGGAACGCGCCCGCATCCGAAGGGAGAAGAGCATCCGTGGGGACGGACGCCCCTTCAACACCGCAGCCTGACCAGTCGCGAACTTACACAGCCGCAGCGCATCATCGGTCCGCTCGTGGCCAAGCGCGGACGACCGAAGCGTTGTGAAGATGATCTCGGGTGGGCAGACCCGGAGCCCCGAACAGGGCCGGATCAGGGGAAGGACGGCGCCAGAGGAGAATGACTCAGGAGGCGGACGGCTCGATCTCCCCCGCGAAGACGATGACCTGGTCGATGAGGCTCCGCCGCAGATGGACGACGTCCGTTCCCGCCAGGCGGGGGCCTCCATCCGGCGTCGTGAAGACCCACTGGTACCGGGCCCACTCGTCCGGCATGTCCACCGCCGAACAGCGCACCATCGTGCCGGTCCCCGCGGGATGGCGCCGGATGTCCAGCACGAACCGCTCGACCGCCTCGATCCCCTCACAGCGGCCCAACGGTCCCCAGAAGACCACGTCCGAGGTCAGGGCCTGGGAGAGCAGCGCAGTCACACAGCTGTCGTCCGAGGCGTTGAACGCGGAGATGAACGTGTCGATCGCGGACTGCGCGGTTTCTTCCTGCATGCACCAGTAATACCAGTCGCCTCGCGGACCGCGCTCGTCCCGTGAGCCGTATCCCGACCACGGTGAACTATCCCGGTCGCAGCTCTAGTGAAAGGGACGGCTGATGGCGGCGATGACCGCGGGGGCCGCGGTGCGGCAGTAGCCCTCCTGCCCGGCAGGCACCTCCGGGGGCTACATGTACTTCGTGCGGGTGACCGTCTGCCGTGACAAGACATTCGACAACTGCACTACCTCCCGCCCTTCCTGCAATCCCTACGCCGCCTGACGCGAGCGCGAGAGGCCTCGCTGACGGGGACGGGCCCGCCCGTCCCCGTCAGCGTCGTCAGGTGTCCTCCCGCAGGGGGAGGTCGTGCGCTCGCTCGGTCCGGGCCTCGAGGGCGTGCAGGACGGCCACCATGTCCTCCCGTCCGTGTCCCCGGGCCACGGTCTCGCTGAACAGGAGGTGGCAGGTGTCGAGGAGGGGGGACGCCATTCCGGCCTTTCGGGCTGCCTCCGCGATCAGCCGGTTGTTCTCCAGGACATCGGTGGCCGCCGCTTGGACGGTGAAATCGCGGTCCAGGAGCTTGGCCGCCTTGCCGCGCGAGACGGCACTGGCCATCGGCCCGGCGTCCAGTGCCGCCAGGAGTCGGCCCCGGTCGACGCGGTGCTGGTCGGCAAAGTGGAACGCCTCGGTCAGGCCGGTGACCAGCGTGATCAGAAACAGGTTCACCGACAGCTTCATGAGCAGGGCGTCCGGGACCTGACCGCAGTCCACCATCTCGCGGCACAGCGGAGCGAGCAGGGGACGTACGGTCGCGACGGTGGGCTCGTCGCCCGCGAGCATCAGCACCAGGTCCCCGTCCTGGGCGGGGACGCGCGATCCGGAGACCGGGGCCTCGACATACCGCCCGCCCGCGGCGCGCACGGCGCTCTGCAGGCCGGCGGAGTAGTCCGGGGAGGTCGTGCCCATATGGACGATGGTGTGCCCGTCGACGTGCGCGGTGAAGGCCGGAGTGCCCCGTCCCAGAACCGCGTCGACGGCCAACGCGTCGCCCAGCATGAGGATCACGGTGTCGGCGCGGGCGAAGACCTCGGCGGCACTCGCCGCGACCTTTGCGCCGGCGGCTCTGAGGGGTTCGCACCGGGCCGGGGTGCGGTTCCAGACGATCAGGGGCGTTCCGGCCCGGGCGAGGTTGAGAGCCATGGGCTGCCCCATGGTTCCCAGGCCGATGAAACCCGCGTACGCCACGCTCACCTGCTGTTCCTGTCGGGCGCGAGCCGAGGTCCGGCCGGCGCCACCTCCGGCTATGACAGTCGTCATAGTAGAGGAAGTATGACGCCGGTCATAGGGTTGCCTCGGAAGTGGCGCCGAGCGGGACGAGGAACGAGATGGCGGGCGAGGGCACGTCCCGGCGCGGGCCGCGCGAGCGCATGGTCTTCAGCGCCGCCCAGCTCATGCGGCGCGGCGGGGTGGGGGCGGCGGGGATGCGTGAGGTGGCGGCCAACGCGCAGGCCCCGCGCGGCTCCCTCCAGTACTACTTCCCCGGCGGCAAGGAGCAGTTGGTCAACGAGGCCGTCACCTGGGGCGGCCGGTACGCGGGCAACCGGGTCGGCCGCTTCCTTGCCGCGTTGCCCGAGCCGACCCCCAGCGGCCTGTTCGCCGAGATGGTGCGGCAGTGGACGGACGAGTACCAGCGCGACGGTTTCGCCGGGGGCTGCCCGGTGGCCGCGGCGACGGTGGACTGCGCGGAGAGCGTCGCATCCACCCGGAAAGCGGCGTCCGGCGCCTTCGCCACCTGGACGGAGTCGGTCGCCGCGGCCCTGACGGAGATGGGGGTCGCCCCGGGCCGGGCCGAGGCCTTGGCAACGCTGATGATCAGCGCGCTGGAGGGCGCGATCCTCCTCGCCCGGGCCGAACAGGACACACGGGCCCTGGCTACGGTCGTGCGCGAGCTCGGGCCCCTCCTCGACGCCGCGGTGATGAACACCGGGTGAGCCCGTGCGGGCATCTCCCGCCAGGCCGGTGAGTACGGACCGGCCCGAAATACCCGAGGCCCACCGGCTCAGGCCGGTGGGCCCGCGCCGGCCGCGGTGTCGTGGCCGGTCCACGCATGGAGCTTGTCCGGGTTCACCACCAGCCACAACTGGGTGATCAGGCCGTCGTGCACCTCCAGGGCGAGGACGGCGATGGTGGTGCCCCCGATGCGCACGGCCGCGCCGGGCGTACCGTTCACCTCGTCCTCGACGAACTCCATCTCGGGTTCCTTGCGCATGAGACCGAGGAACAGACGGGCCACCTTGTCCCGGCCGACCACCGGGCGCAGCGCCGCCCGGACCTTGCCGCCGCCGTCACTGTGCGACTCGACATCGGGATCGAGCAGCGTCACGAGCGCGTCGAGGTCGCCGGTCTCGCACGCCTGACGGAAGGCGGACAGGAGCCGGCGGTGTTCCTGCACGGTGCTGTTGCCGGGCTGCCGGTCAGCCAGGCGCCGCCGGGCGGACGAGGCGAGCTGGCGGCAGGCCGCGGGCGTGCGGCCCACCGTCTCGGCGATCTCGGTGAACGGCAGGCCGAACACGTCGTGGAGGACGAAGGCCACGCGTTCCGCGGGTGTGATGGACTCCAGCACCACCAGCATCCCCATACTCACCGACTCGTCCAGGGTGATCCGGTCCGCCGGATCGTCCGCACCCGCCCCGCCGGCGCTGGTCCATCGGGCGCCGTGCCGAACGGGTTCGGGCAGCCACTCCCCGATGTAGCGCTCACGGCGGACCCGCGCCGAGGCGAGCTGGTCGAGGCAGATGCGGGAGGCGACCCGGGTCATCCAGGCCAGTGGTACCTCGATCGCCCGCTGGCCCTCTTCCGGCAGGGCGTACCAGCGGGCGTACGTCTCCTGGACGACATCCTCGGCGTCCTGCACCGAACCGAGCATCCGGTATCCGACGTTGAGCAGCCGGCGCCGCTCGGCGATGAGGTCACCGAAAGTGGGGTCCTGGGCGGGACCGGGTGGGGTGGTCACGGCGGTGTCATCCCTCCTGGGTGCCGTACTGGGCGAGCCATGCGTCGAAGGTCTGGGTGCCGCGGGGCCCCGGACCGTCCGGCAGCTGCCCGTCCCCGGTCATCGCCGCGCCGGTGGCACCGGGCATCGTCACGGGCACCAGCAGACGGCGCTGCTGCCGGGCGCGCAGCAGCCGGCGCACCATGTCGACGAGTTGCTCGACGCGCGGCCCGGCGAGATCGGGAGCCATGCCCTGCGGCGGGTCCAGGGTGAGGTGCACGAGGTACTGGGCCACTTCGCGGGCCGCGATCGGCTGGGTCCGCATGCGGGGCACCACAGCGAGCGGTTTCGGGACGCGATCGAGCACCTGCTCGGCGAACTCGTGGAACTGCGTGGCGCGCAGCACCGTCCAGGGTGCCGGCCCCTTCATCACCACGTCCTCCTGGTGGAGCTTGCCCTGGTAGTAGCCCAGGCCGACCCGGTCGATGCCGACGATCGACAACACCACGTGGTGGCGGACCCCGGCCCGCGCCCCCGCGTCCCGCAGGTGGGTCCCGGTGGCGTCGAAGAACGCGACGGCCTTCTTGGCGTTTGTCGTCGTCACGTTGCTCACGTCGATGATGGCCGCGACGCCGTCCATCGCGGCGTCGAGCGACGGGCCGCCCGCGACGAGGTCCACTCCTCGAGAGCGGGCCAGCACCACGGGTTCCTGACCCGCCGCGACCAGCTCCTCGACCACATAGCGGCCGACCAGGCCGGTTCCGCCGGCCACGGCCACCCGCATGCCCGTCTCCCGCCGCGTACTGCCAGTCGCGCTCACGCTGTCCTCCTTCATCGCGCCCCACCTCGCCGGCCGGGGAGGATCGGTACCAGCAACAGGGCCGCCAGCAGCACCAGCGCGGCCAGGAAGACAACGTTGAGCACCTGGTCGCGCGTGCCGTACATGCCGAGATGCTGTACGTGGTAGCTGAAGTGCAGCACATTGAACACCAGCCATGCCGCACCCGCCGTCTGTACCAGGCGGTTGTTCCGCGCCTGGCCCAGTGCGATGAGCGTCAACACCGACAGCGCCAGGAACATGGCGCCGGCGTCCTTGGCGAGGTGTTCGTTGTACGGCCCCAGCTGCGGCAGCCAGCTCAGTCCGAAGCCGGGAAAACGCGTGTACCACCCCTTCGGGGAGAAGTAGGCCCAGCTGCCTGTGTACAGGCCCACCAGGGCCAGCAGGCCGAGGTCGACGTACCGAAATTTCAGGTTCATACCTCTATGACGCCGCAGCCCCCGCCGATGTGAGGTGGGCTCCCGGACCGCAGGGAAAGCACGGACGCCGCCTCCAGGAGTCGCTCACCTTCCTGGCCGGCGCCGCCTGTCGCCCGGGGGCGTGCTGGGGAAGAACACCCCGGCCCGTCGGGAACGGTCACGCATCGCCGGTGGGCCGGATCCGGTGGAGGGCGCCCTGTGCCGTGAGGTCGGCCGGCGTCCGGTATCCGTCGACGGCCATGATGAGGTCGGCCTCGGCAAGCAGCGAACGCAGCACATGGACGATACCGTCCTCGCCGCCGAGAGCGAGGCCGTAGGCGTACGGGCGGCCGACGCCGACCGCGGTGGCGCCGAGGGCCAGGGCCTTGACGACGTCGGCGCCGCTGCGGACGCCGGAGTCGAAGAGCACCGGGAGGCCGTCGGCGGCCTCGACCACGCCCGGCAGCGCGTCCAGTGCGGGCAGCCCGCCGTTGGCCTGGCGGCCGCCGTGGTTCGAGCAGTAGATGCCGTCGACGCCCCCGTCCCGGGCACGGCGGACGTCCTCCGGGTGGCACAGCCCCTTGAGGATCAGCGGAAGATCGGTGAGCGAGCGCAGCCAGGCAAGGTCGTCCCAGGTGAGCGGGTTGCCGAAGACGCTCACCCACTCCATGACCGTGGCGCGCACGTCCTCCTCGGGGGCTTTGGCCAGGCGGGCCCGGAACACCGGATCGGAGGTGTAGTTGGCCAAGGCGTGGCCGCGGAGCTGGGGGAAGTTGCTCGCGGCCAGGTCACGGGGACGCCAGCCCGTGATCCAGGTGTCCAGGGTGACCACGATGCCCCGGAACCCGGCCGCCTCCGCGCGGTGGACCAGGCTCTGTGCGAGGTCGCGGTCGGTGGGGGTGTAGAGCTGGAAGAAGCCGGGGGTGTCACCGAACTCGGCGGCGACCTGTTCCAACGGGTCGACGGTCAGGGTCGAGGCGATCATCGGCACCCCGGTCCTGGCCGCGGCCCGGGCGGTGGCGAGATCGCCGTGCCCGTCCTGGGCGCACAGCCCGATCACCCCGACCGGTGCCATGAACAGCGGGGAGGGCAGCGTGAGGCCGAACAGGTCCACGGACAGGTCGCGTTGTGCGGCGCCGACCATCATCCGCGGCACCAGTCCCCACTGCTGGAAGGCCGTGACATTCGCCCGCTGGGTGTGCTCGTCGCCCGCACCGCCGGCCACGTACGACCACACCGACGGCGGAAGCGCGGACCGTGCCTTCGCCTCCAGCCCCGCGAAATCCATCGGCAGCGTCGGCATGACACCGGAGAGGCCGCCAAGGTAGATCTCGTACTGGTAGTCACCGAACTGCTGGGGCATGTCAGTCGCCGTCCTCGCTCGTTCCCGGGGCTCGAGCCGTCGCGACCCACGGGTGTTCGCGTCGGCGGCCTGGCCCTGCAGAGTACGCAGCGAACGGGCTGTGACTCCAGATGGCGCACCTGGCCGCCGATGCGACGACGATGACGCCGGCGATCGGGAAGCGCCGGCCGAGGCGGGAGCCCCCGCGCTGGCGCCAGGCGCGATAGGGGAACAGCCGATGCGTTCGCGCACTGGTGGGTCAGCGAATGTGCTCGGCTGCAGCGGTGATGAAGGCCTCCAGGGCGTTGTGCAGGTCGTCTTCGCGCGCGGCAAGTTCCGTTCTCGACGCGGCCCTGCGGATCGGCTCGATCGCATCCGACGCGGAGCAAGTATGTCCGGCGTGCGCCGAGTGGGCGAGCGCTTGGTGGCGCTCGAAACGGACACACCCTGACCGCTGCTCAGCGAGGTTGCCTTCTTCGCCCGATGAGGTAGGCGCGACGCCGAACAGGCACCCCGTCCCCGTCCGAGGCCGATGCCCAGTCTCGGTGGCCGGGAGGCCGCCCGCGGGTCCCCGTCAGGGCTTCGCTTCATCTGGCCTCACAACGTTGTCTATTCCACGAGACGAGATGGGGTCGCGGCGTGCCCGACGCTCTCGACGTAGTCGTGGCGTCGCGGGGCAGTTGCCGCCTTGCTGTGGGGGCCGATGCCTTCGAACCTGGCGGGGGTTCCCTCCGGGGAGAACGGGTGGCGGAAGGTGAAGGCGTGCGGCGCCGAGCCGTGGTCGTGGAGGTGTTCCAGCTTGGAAACCCCGCTCTGCCAGGTGGGGATCGCGCCGTCGGAGACCCACCAGAACACGTAGCCGGGATGTCCTGTCTTCTCGAACCAGTCGTAGCGCCTGTTCAGCGCTTGCCGGTGCAGACCGGTGTAGACGGCGTCGAAGGCGGAGCGCAGGTCGGTCCAGAGGGAGAGAGTCGCGGCCAGGGCGGTGGTTTCCGCGGTACGACCCTTCCCATACCAGGTCGGTACCGCGAACTCTCCCCATGCACCCCAGTCCGCGTCGAAGTGCGTGCCCCGGGCGCCGTCCGCCGCGGCAGCGTGAGCGAGGTGCCCAGGGTGCTGGCCGATGTACCGGTAGATCGGCTCACCGCTGTCCTGGAATTCGCGCGTGAGGGGTGTGGGATCGGCGAGAGGTGACTTCAGGATGCCGAAGGTGTACAGCGCAAGATGGGGCATGCGTCTCTCCCTGGGGGTGCCGGGTGTGCACCCGGTTCGGTTCGCGCCGGGTGCAGCGCTCGGCGGCCGCGGCGCGACACAGCCGACGGTGGTGGGCTACGGGAGCGGCTACCCGGGGCTGGACGACGGGGACGCCTACCCGGTGGCGGCCGCCGACATCGTGCCCCGACCTGCTCACCTCACCGCCGGCACGGGCGGCCCGGCAGTCGCGAAGGCGCTGGACGACACCAACGCCTCGACAAGGGCTTCGTGCTGTTGTGTTCGTGCGGGCGGCATTCGTAGTTCCCTCCAGCGGGACGCTCCTGTTGCGTGATGTCGGGCGGTAGGGCCGGGGGAGATCTCCTCGAGCACGGCCGGTCTCCCGGGCACCCGGTGGTCCGTCGCGGGCGCACGCTACCTGTCTGATCGGACGCGTGAGGGGTGGTCGGCAGGGTGGGGGCGGTGGACGGCGCCGTGCTTGCTGAATCTCACCGCAGGCCGTGCTCGGGCGGCACGGCAGGGGGAAGAGGCAGGTGTCAGTCGTCGAGCATGAAGCCTCCTCCGGCGTGCTAGCCCTCAACGATGCTCCGATCGCCCATGGCACGACAACAGCGCCCTTTTGGACAGCTCGCGCAACGGCCGAAAGGGTGAGGTCGAACAGTTGTTGGCGCTCGGCACGTTCGTCCGGCCGCTATCGCGAGCGGGGGTGCACACTGCCGGTGCGTGCCATCCGGCGATGTCGCCGTGGAGGCTGCCAGGCGGAGTGGCGGTGGTCGATGGCGCGGGCCAGGCGACGTGGGGAATCGGTCGGACCCAGGCCCTGCGACACCCTTCGCGGAGAGCACGTGACGTCCGTCCGCCCTGCCCGCCCCCCGGACGCGCGCGGGCGGGCCCCTTCGAGGGCCCGCCCGCGGTGTTCGTCGGTGCGTTGGAAGGGGTCAGACGACGCTCTCGCCGTTGCTGTACGCCTTCATGTTGTAGGTCCCGAAGCCGTTCTGGACGGGGTCGCCGGCATTGTTGATGCAGTGCACGATGCCGCCGCCACCCGGGCCGTTGAGGCAGACGGTCATCAGGTCGGTGAAGATGACGCCGGGCGTGTCGGGAACCTCGTAGGCGCGGTCGGTGTAGATGTCCGCGTTGAGGTTGAAGAAGCAGTAGCTGCCCAGACCCCACGCATGGTGGTCTCTGACCCGGTCGGCGACCTTGTAGGCGGCGTAGCCCTTGGTGGAGCCGTGCACCCAGGCGCTCTGGGTGGGCACGTCGTACGGGTGCTCGTTCTGGAAGAAGTACGTGCGGCCGTGGTCGCCGTTCCACAGCACTTCGTACTTCTGGTAGTGCTCCACGAACAACCCGTACGTGGTGACATGGTCGCCGTTGACCAGCAAGCCGGTGTCGGCGGGGTTGACCGCCCAGCCGACGGTGCCGTCCAGGCCGTGGTCGGCGCGCCACAGCCACAGGTGGTCGCAGAAGACGTCGTTGCTGTCGATCTGCACGCTGACGCCGGCGCCGCCGGCGATGGCGCCGCCGATCCGGGCGAAGACGTCGAAGAGCGCGGTCGGATCCGCGTCGTGACGGCGCCGACTGCGCCCCGCGCCGACCCGCAGCAGTACCGGGGTGTGCGCCGAGGCTGCCTCGACGAGCACGCCGGCGACGGTGACGCCGCTGACGTCGGCGACCTCGATCAGCGTGTTGCCGTGGGTCGAGCGCAGCGTCGTGTAGCCCAGGCCCAGCACGACGGTGCCGGGGCGGGTGACCCGGATCGTCGAGGACAGGTTGTAGATGCCGGGGGTGAACAGCAGGTGCTGCCCGCGGGCCAGCGCGCGGTTGATGGCGGCGGCGGAGTCGCCGGGTTTGGCCACGAAGAAGCGGGACAGGGCGAGCGTGCGGCCCGCGGCCGGTCCGTTCGCCCAGGTGGTGCCGGTGGAGTTGCGGCGCAGCGCGGGCACGAAGACCTGGTAGGAGCCGTGCCGGTCCACGGTCAGGAACGGCTTCTCGCGGACGACCGGGGTGCGGTCGATGGTGGTGTGGGGCGGCGTCGGGAAGGACTGGGCGGGTGCGCCCTGCACGCCGACGAAGACCATGTTCCAGTTGGCGCCGGTCCAACTGCCGATGGTGGTGTTGCGGGTCAGCCACTGCTGCTGCGAGCCGGACTCGACATCGCCGTCCACCACGCTGTCGGCCAGATACCCACCACTGGACCACCGGTTGCCGGGCGGGCTCGGCCACAAGGTGGCGTTGCCCTTGATGTGGACCCTGCGCAGCGGGCACGCCTGGGCGACGGCCCAGCGGTTGAGGCCGTCCGGCGGCACGATGGTCAGGTTCTCCGCGGCGCGCCAGAAGTTCTGGGTGCCGTTGCCCTCGAACCACTGGGCGTCGACTGTGACATGACCGTTGATCACCACATCGCCGGGAGCGGCGCCGAGACCGAGGACGTGGGTGTAGAAGCCGACGTTGATGTCGACGTGGTAGGTGCCCGGCCGGAAGGCCAGGGCGAAGCGCTCGCTGCCGAACTGGTTGGACTCCTGGAGGGCGAACACGGCGTCGACCTTGGCCTGGATCGCGGCGTCGCCCATGGACGGGTCGAAGACCAGGACGTTCGGGCCGAGTCCTGCGGCGCCGTGGCCGTAATCGTTTACGGAGCCGTGCGACGGCGAGCTGGACGCGGACGACGACGCGAAGGCCGATCCGGCGGAGAGGCCGCCGGCCAGCGGCAGCGCAGCGGCGACGGCAGCGCCGCGCAGCACGGTACGGCGAGTGGGGATGACAGACACAGCTCTCCCTGGACGTGGTGGATGGGGCGGCCGCAGCTGGTCCCTCAGCCACGGGAGAGCGCTCTCAGGCTGGAGTGAATCATCGTGGGTATGCGGCGTCAATAGGCGGGCAGCGGCCTGTGGTCCGGGAGTTGGCGGTCGGTCCGCGACGGCCCTTCGGCACCCAGATCGGCCTTGCGAGCCGGAGCGGCGGTCGGACTGGGGGTCCGGCCGAGCGGCGGCTGCGGCGCGACGCGCCGCAGTGAAGCGCTTCGAATCAACCGTCCTGCCGTGTCGGGTCGAGGCCACTCCGACGGCGGCGATCCGTCCGGTCTCTGCCGCAGGCGCGGCTGCCGCGACTCGGAATGTGGCGCCGTAGGTCCTGTCAAAGGCCCGGGATACCTCCGTCTCCCTTGTTGGATCAGCAACGGATCGTTAGTCTCACCCAACGTCGAAGCGCTTCACCAACTGGGCGCCCTCCCGGGCCGCAGCGCAGAGGGAGGGGCATCAGGGGAGAGGCCCCAACCGCTCCATCCGGAAGAGCGCGTGGGCGGCCGACGCGTCCTGTACCCGTCCCGATCACGAACGACCCCAGCCGCCTCCCGAAGGGCCTACCGCGATGCCGACCGCCACACCGCCGCCCGCGCCCGCCGCCCCCGCCAATCCGGTCCTGCCGGGGTTCCATCCCGATCCCAGCGTCTGCCGGGTGGGCGACGACTACTACCTGGCCTGCTCCAGTTTCGAGTACTACCCGGGCGTCCCGCTCTTCCACAGCCGCGACCTGGTGCACTGGACGCAGATCGGCAACGCCCTGGACCGCCCCGAGCAACTGCGCCTTCCCCTGGACGCGCCTTCCTCGGGCGGTATCTACGCTCCCACCCTCCGCCACCACGACGGGCACTTCTGGCTGATCGTCACCAACGTCAGCGGGGACGGCAATCTGATCGTCACGGCCACCGACCCGGCCGGCCCCTGGTCGGCGCCGGTCCTCGCACCCGACGTCCCCGGCATCGACCCCGACCTGGCCTGGGACGAGGACGGGACCTGCTGGTGCACGGTCGCCGGCGTCTCCCAGCGCCGCCTGGACCCGGCCACCGGCCGAGCCCTCGGCCCGACCCGGCGCCTCTGGTCCGGCACACCCGGCGCCAAGGCCCCCGAAGCACCGCACCTCTACCGGATCGGCGCCTACTGGTACCTGCTCATCGCCGAGGGCGGCACCGAACGCGGCCACGGCGTCTCCATCGCCCGCGCCCGCACGCCCGAAGGACCGTTCGAGCCGTGCCCCGCCAACCCGATCCAGTCGCATCGCAGCACGGAGCACCCCATCCAGAACACCGGCCACGCCGACCTGGTGCAGGGCCCCGACGGCTCGTGGTGGATGCTGCTGCTCGGCGTCCGCCCGTCCGGCGGCAGCCCCGGCTGGCACGTGCTGGGCCGGGAGACCTTCCTCGCCCCGGTGACCTGGCAGGACGGCTGGCCGGTCGTCGGCGAGCTGTCCCTGACGTTGCCGGCACTGCCCTGGCCCCTGCAGCCCACGCCGGCCGTCCCGGCCCGCGACGACTTCGACGTGGACCACCTCGGCGAGCTGCGCCCGCACTGGATCTCCCTGCGGGACCGCTCACCGCAGCACTTCTCCGTCAAGGACCGGCCCGGCTGGCTCACGCTGCACGCCCGCGGCGCCGACCTGAGCGCCCCGGACGCGGTGTTCCTCGGGCGCCGCCAGACCGACGCGTCGTGCGCGATGCGCGCCCTGCTCGACCCGGCGGAGGGCCGTGGCGGCCTGGCCGTTCGCCTCGACGAGGAGCACCACTACGGGATCGAGGCCGACGCGGTGCAGGTGCGGGCCGTCGCCCGGATCGGCCCGCTGCGGACCGTCCTCGCCGCGCAGCCGCGGCCCCCGGGCCCCCTGGTGCTGCGCATCGAGATCGTCGCGACGCAGGTCGTGCGCGACGCCCGCACCGGCCCCGACACCGTCACCCTCGGTTTTGACCACCCCGCTGACGGTTTCGTCGCCCTGGCCGAACTCGACGGCCGCTATCTGTCCACCGAGGTCGCCGGCGGCTTCACCGGGCGGGTCCTCGGCGTGTACGCGGGGGAGGGCACCGTTCACGTCGACTGGTGCGAGTACCGGTCCGCGGACGGCTGATGCGGCGCCCGCGGACCGGTACTCGTGCCTGAGTGCACATCGGGATCGGGTCAGGGCCGACCGGGGCGCGCCCCGGCCGACCCACACAGCCCCGCAGGGGGCAGGCTCAGCGCGCCGCGGCGAGAGCGGTCACGTCGAGCTTGAACGGGGCGAAGCCGGCGTTGTTCTTGCAGCCGAGCTCCTCCCACGAGCTGACCTTGGTGTCCGGGTCGGTGCCGGTCAGGTGGTACTTGCAGGCCCCCTTGATGTACTGGCCCTTGACCCCGCCGGGGAAGTCGACCTCCTTGTTCCACAGGTACGGCGACTGGTAGTTGTTCAGGTGCGCGGTGGCGTTGACATCGATGCCGCCGGGCGCGTAGATCTCGTAGACCCAGCCGGTCTTCGCCGCTCCGTAGGTGGCGAATTTCTGGGCCACCCACTTTTCACAACTGGTGCTCAGGTGCGCGCTGTTCTGCCCTCCGCCCTTGACGATGTACTCGGCGAGCGGCGACAACTGGTCGCCGCGCGGCGTGAAGCCCGACGCGAAGATCGCCTCGACGGACTCCCGGGTGTCGCCGCGCCACAGGGTGTTGGTGTCGTTGCGCCACTGCCAGTGCTCGCCCGCCGCACCGGCCGCGACGTCCACGTCGATCCTGCGGTCGGTCGTCGTGCGGTACCAGTCCCAGGCGCGGTATTCCACGGTGGGTCCGCAGGGCCGCGTCAACTCGTCGTCGACCGCGACGGGGGCGGCGTTGGCCGGGGCGATGGTGGCGATCGAGAGAAGGGAGGCGGCGGCGAGGGCGCGAAGGGCTGCTTGCAACATGGCGAGGACCTATCAGCTGATCGATATGACGGCCTCAGATATAGGGGCCTGCGCCTTGCCCCCAGGGTCGCGCACGAACGCATCCACCCGTCTGGGCGGATCAGTCGTACTGGGTAAAGGTTTCGCCGACGGTTGGGCGCGCTCCGCCGACACCATCCCCCCGAGCCTCCTTGGCCCTGCCGGCCGTACACCCCGCGCTGCGGCGCCCTCCTCCTGGCGGGCCTCCTGACGCTGTTCGGGGGCAGCAGGACGGACCGCGCGCGCCGGGGCGGGTGCCGCCGCCCTGGACGGGGAGGGACGGGCCGACCGGGTCAGGTACGGGGCCGCAGCGGTTCTGTGGTGAGGTGGGACCTCCACAGGTGGACCTGCCGCAGGCACTGCGAGCATCCGAGACGGCGTCCTGGTCGTCATTGAGCACGGAGGAGTGGCTGTGAGCGCAGGGGAGCCGGACGGGGACGGCGGGCACGTCTCACGTCTTTCCGAGGGCAACAGCCTTCGAGGCCAGGCGATGACGCTGGCGGGAACGCTGCAGGCCGCGGAGGCCGCGGCGCCCGTGGAGTCGCTCGATGTGGTCGCGCGCATGCTCAAGGACCACCTCGGTGCCGCATCGGTGTCATTCCTGATCACGGACTTCACCGGCAGCTCCGTCGTGCGGCTGGGGGCAGCCGGCAGTGTGGAGACCGATGAGCCGGCCCAGCGCATCGCGTTGCAGGGCACCCTGTACGAGGACGTGATCCGCACCCAGCGGCCCGGCGTCAAGCAGGGGGCGGAGGGTTCGCTGGTGCGCGTGGTGGCCCCGGTGACCAATCGCGGGGACGCCATCGGGCTCCTGGAGCTGTTCCTGCCCGCGGCACCGAGCCCCCAGGTGATGCGGGAGATCGGCGAGACGGCGCACGCGCTGGCGTACATCGTCATCGCGAACCGGTCCTACACCGACGTGTACCAGTGGGGCCGCCGGACCACCCCGCTCAGCCTGGCCGCGGAGATCCAGCACCGGCTGCTGCCGGCGTCGCTGGCGTGTGAGGCGGCGCAGTTCGCGGTGGCCGGCGCGCTGGAGCCCGCGGACCTCGTCGGTGGTGACACCTTCGACTACGTGATCGACCGGGACACCGTCCAACTCTCCGTCACCGACGCCGTGGGGCACGATGTCCAGGCCGCGCTCATGGCGACCCTCCTGGTGGGCGCCCTGCGCCGGTCGCGGCGAGCGGGTGGCGACCTCGCGGACCAGGCCCGCCAGGCGGATGAGGCCATGCGCGAGCACGCCGGCCAGGGCTATGTCACCGGACAACTGCTGCGCATCAGCCTGATCGACGGCACGACGGAGTTCGTCAACGCCGGACACCCCTGGCCGCTGCGCCTGCGGGACGGGCGAGTGCAGGAGATCACCCCGAAGGTCGACATGCCGTTCGGTTTCCCGGTCGCGCACACCTACCGCGTCCAGTCCCTGGACCTGCGACCGGGGGACCGGCTGGTCATGCTGACCGACGGCATGCTGGAGCGCAACGCGGCCAGCCTGGATCTGCCGGACCTGATCGTGCGCACCCGGGAACTGCATCCCCGCGAGGCCGCCCGTGCCCTCATCGCCGCGATCGTCAGCGCCAATGACGGACACCTGCAGGACGATGCGACCGTCATGTGCCTGGACTGGCACGGCCTCGGCCACTCCGAGCGGGACGCGGCCACCGGCGCCGATCTCGCCGACGCCTCACAACCGTCACGGACGCCGCAGTCCGCTTCCGGCCGCTGACGGCTTTGGCGATGCCGGTGATGCGGGCAGTGCCGCCACGCGGTTGTGATGTCATGGACGGCGCCCGGCGGCGCAGGGGAGGCTCTGAGCAGATGTGCGAGCGTATCGGAGATGGCCGGTGGTGTCGGGGCTTGCGAAGGTTGAGGGGGTGCTCTGCCAGGTGGCAGCGCCGGTCGCGGAGCGCTGTGGTCATGCGGTAGGCGGGTGGTCCGGGAGTGGCGGGGCGTGCGGCGCCGGGGAAGCCGGAGGGTGCGGAGCCTGCTGATAGGGCACCGAGGACTGGGGCGGCTGGTAGTAGGGCGGTGGGGACTGCGGCGGCTGGTAGTACGCCGGTGGGGACTGGGGTTGCTGGTAGTACAGCGGTGGCGGGTAGTGCGGTGCGGGGTCGGGCTTGGACAACGCCAGGCGCAGCAGCGCCACGAGGGCTCCGGGGCCCAGGCCGACCGCGGTGAACAACGCCGGCGCCCATTCCGCGGGGACCGGGTAGTCGCCGTCGTCGGCCCAGGAGTTGGCGTGCTGCATGCCGTAGTTGATGGCCCAAACGATGGCGATGACCGTGACGATCATGATCAGAGCGGCCCATGTCCGGCGCGCAGCGGCGCTGCGCATCGGGATCAGGGCGGCGATGATCCAGATCAGTACGGGAATGGGGAGGATGGACAGGGCCATCGGTGCCTCCATCTCCTGAGGATCGGCGGGGCCTTCACGATCGCATGCTCGAACAAGCCTGTCAGTGGGGCCGGGGGCGGGTGGGTCGGCGCGCATCAGGGTGACGTGGCCGCCGGTTGCGGTAGCGGGGCCGGGTGGGGGGCGCGATCCTGGCCCCTTCCGGCGCCCGCCCGCCTCGCGGGCATCCGGGGGACGGCCCGCGTACCGGACCGCTCACCGGGTAGGCGGCACCCGGTGAAGACTTCCCCCACCACTCTCCCGCAACCGGACGCTCCAGCAGCGCTCAAGAAAGCCCTGACCACCCCGCTCCTGTACTTCTTCATCCTCGGCGACGTCCTCGGCGCGGGCGTGTACGTCCTGGTGGGCCAGGTCGCGGCCAAGTCGGGGGGTGCCGTCTGGGCCCCTATGCTCGCGGCGCTGTGCCTGGCCCTGCTGACCGCAGCCTCCTACGCCGAGCTGGTCACCAAGTACCCGCGCGCGGGCGGCGCGTCCCATTACACGACGCTGGCCTACGGGCCGTTCGCCGGTTTCTTTGCCGGTTTCTGCATGCTGGCCGCCGGCGTCGTCTCGGTCGCCGCCCTGGCCCGCGGCTTCGCGGGCGACTACCTCACCGAGTTCGTCTCGCTGCCCGTGGCGCTGGTGACGGTGGTCTTTCTGACCGCGCTGGCGCTGCTGAACGCGCGCGGCATCAGCGAGTCGACCCGGGCCAACGTCGTCGCCACCGTCATCGAGGTCGGCGGACTGCTGCTCGTGATCGGGCTCGGCGCGTGGATCGTGCTGCGGGGCGACGGCGACACGGGACGGCTGACGGATCTGGGCACCGCGAACGACGGCCCCCTGGCCGCCCTGCTGAGCGGCGCCGTGCTCGCCTACTACTCGTTCGTCGGCTTCGAGACGTCCGTCAACGTCGCCGAAGAGACCCGTGACCCCCGGCGCTCGTATCCGCGAGCCCTCTTCGGCGCCCTGGTCTCCGCAGGGGTGGTGTACGCGCTGGTGGGCGCTGCCGCCGCGGCGGCCGTGCCGACCGGGACGCTGGTCGAGTCCAGCGGACCGCTGCTGGAGGTCGTCCGCGCGGCCGGCGGGATCCCCACGCAACTCTTCAGCGCCATCGCTTTGGTCGCGGTCGCCAACGGCGCGCTGCTCACCGGCATCATGTCGTCCCGGCTGGCCTACGGCATGGCCCGGGACGGTCTCCTGCCGCGCTTCCTGACCAAGGTGCTACCCGGCCGGCGCACTCCCTGGGCCTCCATCGCCACGACCACCGGCCTGTCCCTGCTCCTCGCCGCGACCGGCGACGTGTCGACCCTCGCCTCCACCCTGGTCCTGCTCCTCCTCGTCGTCTTCTTCCTCGTCAACACCGCCCTGCTGGTGCTGCGCCGTGACGCGGTCCCCCAGGACCACTTCCGGGCGCCGACCGCTGTGCCGGTCCTGGGCGCCCTGTCCTGCGTCGTCCTCGCGACCCAGATCGACCGCGATGTGTGGCTGCGCGGGCTGCTCGTCCTGGCGGTCGGCGCGGCCCTGGGGGTGGTCGCCGCGGCCCGCTCCCGGCGCCACCGCCGGTGAACCGCTGCCGCGGCGGGCCGGACAACCCTGCGACAGTGCGCCGAAGCAGGACCTGATGCCCGACCCCGCGTCGACGGGTCAGCTGGTGCGCCCGACGATCCACCACGGCACCTGCTCGAAGAAGGTGACCGCTTCGTCCCGCCACCGTGGCCGCCAGCTCGCGGCCACGGCGACCGCCTGCTGCGCGTAGCGGTGCATCTCCGCCTGCATCGTGTCCGGTACGCCCCGGCGCTCGCCGATGGCCCGAACGGTGGCGAGGGCGTCCGGCGTGCAAGACGGGTCGCCGAGCACCGCTTCCACCGTGCGCCGCTCGGCGGGGTCGGCGGCAGCGAGCAGGGCCTGGACGGTGTAGCTGTGCCGGCCGTCGCGGAGGTCGGTGCCGATCGGCTTGCCCAGGGTGGCCGCGTCCCCGTACAGGTCCAGGTAGTCGTCGCGCATCTGCCCGCAGATCCCCACCAGCCGTGCGTAGTCGCGCAGCTCCTGGTCGAAGAGCGCCGGCTGCTCACCCGCGGCCAGGAGGCCGAGCTGCAGGGGGGCCAGAATCGAGTAGCGGGCGGACTTGTAGTCGGCCACGCAGTGCAGGATCCCTTCCTCCGGTGCGGTAGTGAAGTCCCGTTCCAGGTCGATGATCTGACCCATGAACGTGTCGGTTGCCGCCCGCGTCTGCACCGCGACCATGGCCTGCCGCACCCCCACCGGAACCTTCGCCTCCAGTAGCACCCGCAGTGACAGGGCCAGCGCGAGGTCCCCCGCGAGCACCGTCAGCCCCAGGGCCGTCTGCGGGTGGCGGGGAAAGCGCTCGCGGTAGGCGTAGTAGGTGGACGGCCCACCGCGACGGGTGGAGCTGTCGTCGATGAGGTCGTCGTGCACCAACCCGTGGGTCTGCAGCAGTTCGATGCTCAGTGCGGCGGCGTCCAGGCCAGCGACCGGGTCCGCCGTGACCAGGCGCGCCGCCTCGTGGAGCAGAACGACCCGCATCCGCTTTCCGCCGCGCAGGGACAACTCCCGCAGCAACTGAATGCACTCCGGGGTGAAGCGGCTGAACGACGGCGCATTGAGCCCGGCGATGACTGTCGCGAAGTACTGTTCGAAGAGCGCGTTGAACCGGCGCTCGTATCCGGCGGCACGGTCAAGGATCTGCTGGGTCATCATGCGGTCTTCCTGCTCGAGCGGCCGAGGCCAGTGGTCACAGGTGCGACGGTACGGGGCGGTGCCCGCGGTCGCTGCCGCGACCGGGTCAGCAGGCGCAGGCGGGCATCGTCGTGCAGGGTGACGGCGGCCCGGGTCGGCGGGGCGACGCGCCCGGATGCCGTGTACGGCGCGCATGGGCCGAACAACGGGAGGTATATGGTCACAATGGGGCGTATGAGACGACGGCATCAGCGCTCGGCCCGCGCCCGGCATGAACAACTCGCGCCCACGTCCGCCCCGGCCCCAGAGCTCCCCAAAGCGCCGTCGGCCGATCGGGACGCCCCGGAACCCGTCGCGGTGGCGCACGAAGTGGATTGCTGCGACGCGCGGCTCGACAGGCGGATCATGCTGGGGGGCACGGTTCTGGAGACGCGCACGCATGCGCTCGATTGCCCCGTCTGGTCAGCGCGCTGACGGCGACCGGCCCACCCCTGCCGGCCGCGCGTCCCCGTATCTGTGCCGATCCCGTCCGACGAGGAGGGCGGTGCCACGGCGCCGGCTAACTCCCGCGCCGGTGCTTCGCGCGGGTAGGCCCCGGCCTCCTGTCCCCGACTCACAGTGCGAAGCAGCGACCGAGGTCATGCGATCGTTGATGCCTGCCGGAGTGCGAAACGCCTGAGGCGGGCCGCACCCGCGTCGGCGATACTGGGTCCATGGAGTACGTCGGCCGGGTGCCCGCCCCGCCGCTCGACTGGTTCATCGACGACATCTACTGCCTGACCGGGGCGCCGGGTCACCGCCGTATGGCCGTCCCGCCGATGCCGTCGGCGCACCTGGTCATCAACCTGGGTGAACCTGCTCGCCTGTGGGATTCCGACCCTTCGGTGTCTCCGGAAGCGGTGTCGGACGGGTGGTTCGTGGGTCTGTGGACGAGGCGTTTCCTCTATGAGTACCCCACGCGGGTATGGCTCGTCGGGGTGCACTTCAAGCCTTGGGGGATGGCGGCGTTCGTCGACATGCCGGCGACCGAGTTGCGGGACCGTTGGGTGCCCATCGACGCCGTGTGGCAAGGGTCCGTGGACCGGATCCGCAACCAGGTCGGCGAGGCCAGGTCCACCGCCGAGACGCTGCGGATCCTGGAGGAGGAGCTGCGCTCGCGCCTGACCGAGGCACCGTCGCGCGGGCTCGACCTGGTCCAGCACACCGGCGGATGGCTGGAGACCTCCCACGGCACGGTCCCCGTCGGTGCGCTGAGCGACGCCGTCGGAGTCAGCAGCGCCACCCTGGCCACGCAGTTCAAGGCGAACGTCGGGGTCACCCCGAAGAAGGTGGCTCGGAGGTACCGCTTCGCACAGCTGATCAGGTCCGTGGACGCCATGCGCCCGGTCGACTGGACGGAGCTCGCCCTCATCGCGGGCTACTTCGACCAGGCCCACTTCAGCAAGGAGTTCAAGGACTTCACCGGCCACACCCCGACGGAGTACCTGGCGCTGAGACGCCGGATCCCTCCCGAGCGGGATTTCCCGCCGGACGACGGTCCGATGCCTGCATTTTGATTTTTTACAAGCGCAACGCTTCTGGAGGCCCACAGAATCGGAGGTGACCATTCCTGCAGATTTGGGGAGACCTTCATGGGCTCAGCGATCATGCACAATGTCGTGTCGGTAGACGGCTTCATCGCCGACAAGAACGACGGAGTCGGGCCGCTCCACGACTGGTACTTCAGCGGGGACACCCCGCTCACGGAAACCGGCGCCGGGGACGGGGGCTACGACCACTCCCAGGATGGGAGCGGCTTCAAGCTCTCACGTGTTTCGGCGGCGTACGTCCAGCCGGTGTGGGACTCGATCGGTGTGATCGTGATGGGCCGCCACCAGTTCGACCTGGTGAACGGTTGGGAGGGTCGCCCGCCCGCGGGCGACCACGTGGTCGTGGTCTCCCAGCAGCTGCTGGAGGATCCCCAGGTGGTCATCCAGGGCAACCGGGTGCTGCATCTGAGGTTCAAGGTGCGCCGCTGGTGAAGCCGCCCGCAATCTGGTCGGTCCGGACGCCGATGCACGGCCCGCAACACGTGGCGTCACACGGGACCATCTCGTCGGCGCCATCGTCGAGCACTGCGGCACGTAGGAACTGGCCAAGGCCGCCCCTGACGACGAAAGCGCTGTCCGGGCCGTGGCGCTGTCGGGCGGTTGCGCTCACGTTGCAGCCTGCGGCCTCACGAAGGAGGCGGACGCGAAGCGGCGGGACCGTCAGCAAGCCCAGCGGCCTACCGTGCACCGCGGGTCAGAGATAGGCGACCGGGGCCGGTATGAGCAGGAGGAAAGGAAAGGACAGCCGTCAGAAGGCGGCCGGGGGAGCGGGTGGCGGCCCCGGAACGGGCGCCCGCCGGTATTCAGGCGGGAGCGATGTTCTCGGCGTGCGGACCCTTGGGGCCCGGCGCGATGTCGAAGACGACCTGCTGGCCCTCGGTCAGTGCGAGAAACCCTTGGCCCACGATATTCGAGAAGTGGGCGTACACGTCGGTGCCGCCCCCGTCCTGCGCGATGAAGCCGAAGCCCCTGGCCGCGTTGAACCATTTCACGGTGCCGGACGCCATGTCGTTACTCCTTGGGACCCGTACGCCGGAATTCTCGGTACGGAGATATTGGGCCGTCGCGACGCTGTCCTGTCGGAATGAGCGGCGGGAAATGAAGAACTGTTTCCCGGGGCTGCAGGTGGCGACGAGGACGATGCTGTTTCGAAGATCATGAATGCAATCTTGAGTCGACGATAGCATGGCCGGGCGGCCCATATGGCCCATAGAATTACCTTCTGTCCAATGCCGCAGGAACGCTCTCTGCGCGGGCCGTCAAATCCTCATCCCGCAGTCGCAGATATTGAGCGGTACGCAGCGAGGGTTCCGCGCAGGGGTGGTGCGGTCGGGCCGCGGATGGGCCCCTTCGCCCCGCGGCGGTCTGCCGGCCGTCTGCCGCCGGGGGAGCGGCGGCAGACGCCAGGTCAGATGAACCGCCACCGGTGGTCCTCGGTGCCGTTGTCGTCCCAGAGGACGATCTGCGCTCCCTGGGCGGTGGAGGCGCCGGAGACGCCGAGGACGCGGCCACCGCCGGCGCACTGGATCCGGAAGGTGTCGCCCCCGGCGTGCCGCAGGCGCCACCGGTGATCCGCGGTGCCGGTGTCCGCCCATTGCACGATCCGGGCGCCGTTGGCGGTGCCGCCGTTCTCCACGGCGAGCACCTTGCCGCTGTGGGCGTTGCGCCAGCGCAGGTATCCGCCGGTGTCGACCACGGCCGTCCAGAGGTGGTCGGCGGTGCCGCTGTCGTCCCACTGCACGGCGAGCGCGCCGTCGGCGGTGGACATGTCCCTCACCCCGAGGACCCGGCCGCTGGCGACGTTCTGCAGGCGCTTGGCGCCACTGGGGACGAACCCCCACTGGGCGGCGGCACCGGTGTCGGGCACCTGCACGGCGGCCGCACCGTTGGAGGTGGAGCCGCCGGCGATGCCGAGCAGCTTGCCGGTGTGGACGTTGCGCAGGTGGTGGTAGCCGTTGCCGGCGTCGACCACGGTCCACCGGTGGTCGGCGGTGCCGTTGTCGGCCCACTGCAGGATGGGGGCGTTGTCGGCTCCGGACATGCCCTGCACGCCAAGGACCTTGCCGCTGTTGGCGTTGCGCAGCCGCAGGGCGGTGCCGTCGACGATGAGGACCCAGTCGTGGTCGGCGGTGCCGGAGTCGGTCCACTGCAGGGCGGCGCCGCCGTCGGCGGTGGACATGTCCCGGATCCCGAGGACGAGTCCGCTGGCCGCGTTGGCGAGACGGAAGGCGGGACTGCCGGTCCGCCAGTAGACGCTGTAGTTGAAGCCCTGGGCGTCGTGGAACGGGGCCAGGGCGACGGGGGTTCCGTCGGCGGTGGCCGTGAAGGCCAGGGCGGTGCTGCTGGTCCGGGTGACCGAGGAGGGGTCCAGGGCCGGGAGGGAGGTCAGCGAGGAGCTGCCGTAGTTGCCCGCCAGGACGACGGGACCGTAGGTGACCGCCGCCACCCCGGGGTTGTCGTTGGCGGTCCGCAGGGTCACCCGCATGGGGAGGGTGACGGTGACGGTGTCGCCGGCGGCCCAGGACCGGGTGACGGTGGCGTAGGTGCCCGGGTCGGCCGCGACGGGTTGGGTGACGCCGTTGACGCTGACGGTGGCGCCCGCGGCCCATGCCGGGATGCGGACGCGCAGCGACCACGTCCCGCCAACGCTGCCGGTGACCTGCAACGTCGTGGTGGTGCCGGCGGGGTAGGAGGTGGTCTGGGTGACCGTGATGCCGCGCTGGGTCCAGTTCAGGACGGAGGGCAGGAACAGGTTCACCGTCAGGGTGGTGCCGTCGTGGAAGTAGATGGAGTCCATCAGCTTGGTGTTGGACTCCACGCCCGTGCCCTGGCAGCACCAGAAGGTGCCGTAGTCGGTGCTCCAGGTGCCACCGCCCCACGCCGGGCCCACGCCGCGGCGGCCGCCGGGGTTGAGGGGGGTGAAGTAGGTGACGTGCCCGTGCGGGTCGGCCGGGTTCTGGGCGCCGACGACATGGTTGAGCAGCGCCTGCTCGTAGAAGTCGAAATACGCCGCCCGGCCGGGGTCCAGCTGCCATAGTTCCCGGGTCAGTTTGAGCATGTTGTAGGAGTTGCAGAGCTCGCAGGTGTCGTTGACGAGGAAGCCCGCGATGGCGTTCGGGGCCCGGAAGTGTTCCGCTTGGCTGTTGCCGCCGATGGCGTAGGTGTGCGCGGTGGTGCAGATCGTCCAGGCATTGGCGGCGATGTCGCGGTACCGGGTCGTTCCGGTGGCCTTGTACTCGCGGACCGCTCCGATCCACTTCGGCACCTGCGTGTTGGCGTGCAGGCCGCTCAGCTGGTCCAGGTTCGCTGCGAGGGGATCGAAGACCGCGGCGTGGTCGAAGCGCTGAGCGGTGGTCAGCCAGCGTGCGTCGCCGCTCTGTTGGTAGAGGTCGGCGAGGACCGCGTTCATGCCGCCGAACTCGACGCCCAGCAGCGCTTGCATCGTGCTGCGGCTGAGGGGGGCGGTGCGCCGGTCGACCCAGGCGGCGAGCGCGAGGAGCACGTCGCGGGCCTGCGTGCTGCCGATCAGGCGCCACACGTCGAGCAGGCCGGCCATGGTCTTGTGGAGGCAGTAGTACGGGACGTTGCCGTTGGTGAGGGTGCCGGCTTCGAGGCGGGTGAAGTCGGCCTCGGGGAAGCCGGAGAGGTAGCCGGCGGAGAAGCCCGCGGCGGCGTTGTTGGCCTGGCAGCGGGCGAGTTCGGCCACCATGCGCTCGGCCTTGTCGCGGCAGGTGGTGTCCCCCAGCGCGGCATAGGCCTGCGCCCAGGCGGTGAGGAAGTGGCCCTGGACGTGGGTGCGGAAGGGGAAGGCCGGGTCGTCCCAGCCTCCGGTGGGCGTCGCGGCGTTGGTGGAGAGCCGGTGGTTGGCGCGGAAGTTGTACAGCAGCCGCTCGACATCGACGAAGCGGAGGTAGGTCAGGGTGCGGTTCTGGTTGTCGAGCCATCGGCTGCCGGTGAGCCGGACCTGACCCAGGTCGAACGGCAGCGTCGACACGCCGGCATCGGCCCGGGCCCCGGGAGCCTCCGCCGCGGCCGCGGCGGGGCCGAGGGTCGGGCCGGCCACTGCGGCCGCCGCCGCGACACCGGTCGCCTTGATCATGGTGCGGCGGCTGAGGGGGTGAGCCGGCATGGCGATCTCCAAGGTCGGTAGGAGAAGACATCGGGGCGGGAGCGGGCGTGCGGCAGGAGGCATCGCCGCACGGCGGAGAAGTCGCCGGCGAGCGGTCGCGTCCCGTGCGGGCCCGCGTCGACGGCCGGAAAACGTGGGGTGGACGCGCAGACCATTACCGACAGTGCGAGCGAACCGTGGCACGAGTGGGGCAAGCCGCTGTCTCTGGTCGTCGTCGACCGCCTGCAGCACCGG
>NZ_JBEYJD010000064.1:0-37864 GCF_040636125.1 Streptomyces sp. NPDC006733
GGACTCCCTCCTCCGCCTTGCGATCGCACGCACCAGACCCCGCCGACCCCGCCCTCCGGGCGGACGACGCCGATGTGAAGACACTCCCTAGGCGCTGACCGGGTTCGGCAGCTCGACGTTGGCCCCCAGCTCCGCGAGCTTCGACATGAAGTTCTCGTAGCCGCGGTTGATGAGGTCGATGCCGTGCACCCGGGAGGTGCCCTGCGCCGCCAGGGCGGCGATCAGGTACGAGAAGCCGCCGCGGAGGTCCGGGATGACCAGGTCCGCGCCCTGCAGCTTCGTGGGGCCGGAGACGACCGCGGAGTGCAGGAAGTTGCGCTGGCCGAACCGGCAGGCCGAGCCGCCCAGGCACTCGCGGTACAGCTGGATGTGCGCACCCATCTGGTTGAGCGCCGAGGTGAAGCCCAGCCGGGACTCGTAGACCGTCTCGTGGACGATCGACAGGCCGGACGCCTGGGTCAGCGCCACCACGAGCGGCTGCTGCCAGTCGGTCTGGAAGCCGGGGTGGACGTCGGTCTCCAGCGCGATGGCGTTGAGCGGGCCGCCGGGATGCCAGAAGCGGATGCCGTGATCGTCGATCTCGAACGCCCCGCCGACCCGGCGGAAGGTGTTCAGGAACGTCATCATCGACCGCTGCTGGGCTCCGCGGACGTAGATGTCCCCCTCGGTCGCCAGCGCCGCGCTGGCCCAGGAGGCGGCCTCCAGGCGGTCCGGGAGCGCCCGGTGGTTGTAGCCGCCGAGCTTGTCGACCCCGGTGATGCGGATCGTGCGGTCGGTGTCCATCGAGATGATCGCGCCCATTTTCTGCAGGACGCAGATCAGGTCCTCGATCTCGGGCTCGACCGCGGCGTTCGACAGCTCGGTGACGCCCTCGGCCAGCACGGCCGTCAGCAGCACCTGCTCCGTCGAGCCGACCGACGGGTACGGCAGCCTGATCTTGCAGCCGCGCAGCCGCTGCGGGGCCTCCAGGTACTGGCCGCCGGGCCGCTTCTCGATGGTCGCGCCGAACTGGCGCAGCACGTCGAAGTGGAAGTCGATCGGCCGGCCGCCGATGTCGCAGCCGCCCAGGCCCGGGATGAAGGCGTGCCCGAGGCGGTGCAGCAGCGGGCCGCAGAACAGGATCGGGATCCGGGAGGATCCGGCGTGCGCGTCGATGTCGGCGACGTTCGCGCTCTCGACGTGCGAGGGGTCGAGCACCAGCTCGCCCGCTTCCTCACCGGCCTGGACCGTCACGCCGTGCAGCTGGAGCAGCCCGCGCACCACGCGGACGTCGCGGATGTCGGGCACGTTGCGCAGTCGGCTCGGCTCGCTGCCGAGGAGGGCGGCCACCATGGCCTTGGGCACGAGGTTCTTCGCGCCACGGACACGGATCTCGCCCCGGAGCGGGGTTCCGCCATGGACAAGCAGTACGTCGGAAGCGTCGGTCATGGATCTCGCGTTCCTGGAGACAGTCATAAAAGTGGGCGGGGTCCCCGCAGGCACCAGGAAGAAATGGTAATGCGCCTACGGAGGACTCCTGTAAGCCCGGGACGTGACGGCTCTGTCATGACTTCGCTACAGCCACAGCCGTCCTCCCGGTTACCGGTCGGTACAAGGCGCCCCAGGCGTTCGGGACCCCTCGCTCGACTGCCCGCACGCTGCGCGATTACGCCGGGGCCGGTCGTTGGCATCCCGCGAAGGCCCGTGATGCGGGATCATGTTGACCATGACGGAGGTCACTTCGCTCACCGGCAGGCTGCTCGTGGCGACGCCCGCTCTGGCGGACCCGAATTTCGACCGTGCGGTGGTACTCCTCCTCGACCACGACGAGGCGGGGTCGCTCGGCGTCGTGCTCAACCGCCCCACACCGGTCGGGGTGGGTGACGTGCTGCAACCCTGGGCGGTGCTGGCCGGCTCGCCCCCGGTGGTGTTCCAGGGCGGCCCGGTGTCGCTGGACTCCGCGCTGGGGCTGGCCGTGGTCCCCGGCGAGTCCTGGGACGACGGGGACGACGCCCCGCTGGGCTGGCGGCGGGTGCACGGCGCCATCGGCCTGGTGGACCTGGAGGCGCCGCCGGAACTGCTCGCGGCGGAGCTGGGATCCCTGCGGATCTTCGCCGGGTACGCCGGATGGGGACCGGGGCAGCTGGAGGCCGAACTCGTCGACGGCGCCTGGTACGTCGTGGAGTCCGAACCGGGTGACGTGTCCGCGCCGGATCCGGAGCGGTTGTGGCGCTCCGTGCTCAGGCGGCAACGCAACGAATTGGCGATGGTGGCCACGTACCCGGACGACCCGTCGCTCAATTAGGCTTGACGGTTATGAGCACTCTTGAGCCCGAACGCGGGGCCGGCACCGGCACCCTCGTCGAGCCGACCCCGCAGGTGTCGCACGGCGATGGCGACCACGAGCGCTTCGCCCACTATGTCCAGAAGGACAAGATCATGGAGAGCGCCCTCTCCGGGTCTCCGGTGGTCGCGCTGTGCGGGAAGGTCTGGGTACCCGGGCGGGATCCGAAGAAGTACCCGGTCTGTCCGATGTGCAAAGAGATCTTCGAGACGATGCCGCTCGGCGGCGGCGACAAGGACAAGAGCGGCAAGAGCTGACCTGGGCCGTGCCGCTCCGGCACGGTTCAAGTAGCCGCCCAATTGGTCTATGCCAATTCGGTGCGGGCGGGGCAGGATGTCCGTCATGGATCTGATCCCCGCCCCGCGCCTGGTGACCGAGTACGCCGCGAACGACGCCTTCGTCCTGGGGCCCGACACGGTGCTGGCCGCCGGGCCGGGCACCGAGCGGGCGGAGAGATGGCTGCGCTCCGAACTCGGCGCGGCCACCGGCCACCGCCTCGCCCCGGGCGACGGCTCGGAGACCGACGCCATCAGGATCTCCGTCCATGAGACGGTCACCGAGGAGCTGGGCCCCGAGGGGTACCGGATCGTGGTCGCGGCGACCGGCGTCCACCTCTACGGCGGCGGCCCGGCGGGCGCCTTCTGGGGTGCGCAGACGCTCCGCCAGCTGCTGGGCCCCGCCGCCTTCCGGCGCGCGCCGCTGGCGGGCGCCGAGTGGCGGATCCCGCACTGCCACATCCAGGACTCCCCGCGCTTCGGCTGGCGCGGCCTCATGCTCGACGTCGCCCGGCACTTCCTGCCCAAGGACGCGGTGCTGCGGTACCTCGACCTGATGGCCGCGCACAAGCTCAACGTGCTGCACCTGCACCTCACCGACGACCAGGGCTGGCGCGTCGAGATCAAGCGCTACCCGCTGCTGACCGAGGTCGGCGCCTGGCGCGAGCGGACCAAGGTCGGGCTGCGGGAGTCGACGCTGTGGGACGAGCGGCCGCACGGCGGCTACTACACCCAGGACGACATCCGCGAGATCGTCTCCTACGCGGCCCAGCGGCACATCACCGTCGTGCCCGAGATCGACATCCCCGGGCACTCGCAGGCCGCCATCGCCGCCTACCCGGAACTGGGCAACACCGACGTCGTCGACACCGCGGCGCTGCCCGTGCTGACCAGCTGGGGCGTCAATCCCAACGTGCTGTCCCCCGCCGACAGCACCCTGCGCTTCTACGAGGGCGTCTTCACCGAACTGCTCGACCTCTTCCCGTCGGAGTTCTTCCACATCGGCGGCGACGAGTGCCCCAAGGAGCAGTGGCGCGCCTCCGCGGCCGCCCAGGCGCGGATCAAGGAGCTGGACCTGGCGGGCGAGGACGAGCTGCAGAGCTGGATCATCCGGCACTTCGACGGCTGGCTCACGGAGCGCGGCCGCCGGCTGATCGGCTGGGACGAGATCCTGGAGGGCGGACTGGCGCCGGGCGCCGCCGTCTCCTCCTGGCGCGGGTACGAGGGCGGGATCGCCGCAGCGCGGGCCGGCCACGACGTCGTGATGTGCCCCGAGTCGCATGTCTACCTGGACTGGCGGCAGTCGGACCGGGCCGACGAGCCCGTGCCGATCGCGCGGGTGCGCACCCTGGAGGACGTCTACCGGTTCGAGCCGGTGCCCGCGGAACTCACCGAGGAGCAGGCCGCGCACGTCATCGGTACCCAGGCCAACGCCTGGACCGAGGTGATGGACTCCCCGCGGGTCGTGGACTACATGGTCTTCCCGCGGCTGGCGGCGGTCGCCGAGGTGGCCTGGTCGCGGCTGCCCGCGCCCGCCGAGCGCGACTGGGCGGACTTCGAGCGGCGAATGGAAGCGCACTACGCGCGACTTGACGCACTCGGAGTGGAGTACCGCCCGCCCGCCGGTCCGCTGCCGTGGCAGCGGCGCCCCGGGGTGGTCGGACGCCCGCTCGACGGACAACCCCCGATCGTGTGAGCCGTCCCGCAACGTCCGTCCCCGTAAGGGCGGGCCTGGCACGGTGGATTGGCGTATCTTCGCAACACCCTCGAAGGGCGCCAATTCCGACACGGGGGTGATACCCGACAGAATGGGGCATCCACTCCCGTGAGGGGCAGGCCCGCACTTCGTGGACCCTCGCGTTGACCACCGCGGAACATGTGCCAGAGTTGCCACGTCCGGGCTGTCAGCACGTACGGTACGGCTACCGCACGGCGGAGAGCCGGGAAGGGGCAGCTGCGTGAGCACGAATGCACAGCAGACGGCGCGAAATGTCACGTTGCCGTCCTCGCTCGACGAGGCCGTGGAGGCACTCGCCGCCGCGCCCGGCGCCGTGCCCGTGGCCGGCGGCACCGACCTGATGGCGGCCGTCAACTCCGGGCAGCTGCGCCCGGCCGGCCTCGTCGGACTCGGGCGGATCAGCGAGATCCGCGGCTGGCAGTACGCCGACGGCCACGCGCTGCTCGGTGCCGGCCTCACCCACGCCCGGATGAGCCGCCCGGACTTCGCCGCGCTCATCCCCGCCCTCGCCGCCGCCGCCCGCGCGGCGGGACCGCCGCAGATCCGCAACGCGGGCACCCTCGGCGGCAACATCGCCACGGCCGCACCGACCGGCGACGCGCTGCCGGTGCTGGCCGCGCTGGAGGCGAGCGTCATCCTGGCCGGCCCCCAGGGCAGCCGGGAACTGCCGGTCAGCCACCTGCTGACCGGGATGGACCCGCTGCGCCCCGGAGAGCTCCTCGCGTTCGTGCGGGTGCCGCTGCTGCACGCGCCGCAGACGTTCCTCAAGGCCACCGGCCGCACCGGCCCCGGCCGGGCGCTCGCGTCGGTCGCCGTCGTCCTGGACCCGGCCCGGCGCGGGGTGCGCTGCGCGGTGGGCGCGGTCGCGCCCGTGCCGCTGCGGCCGCTGGAGGCCGAACGCTGGGTCGCGGGACTGATCGACTGGGACGGCGGCCGGCTGCTCGCCCCCGAGGCGTGCACGGCCTTCGGCGAGTACGTCGCCGGGGCGTGCATCCCGGACCCCGTGCCGGGACCCGACGGGGCCGAGGCCGTCGAGCTGCCGCCCGCCGCCGTACAACTGCGCCGCACCGTGGCGGCCCTGGCCCGCCGAGCGCTCGGGAGGGCACTGGCATGACCGACCCGCAGCAGCCGCAGCCGGGCACCCCGCTCACGCCGGGCACCTGGCAGCCCGTGCCGGGCGGCGGGGACTACGACCCCGACCAGACCATGCACGTCTCCTTCGCGGCCATGCTGCCGCCGGTGGCGGACGCGGGGGACGCGGCGACCCAGTGGTCGATCCCGCTCGTCGCGGCCGACCCGGTCGAGGAGACCGGCGAGTACCCGCTGGGCGCCCTGGCGGACGGCCTCACGGCGCCGTGGACCGCCCAGCACCCCGACGAGACGCACTCCCGCCCGGACGCGCCCGCCCGGTCGTTCAGCGCCGCGCGGTTCGGCCAGGGCGCGGCGGCGTCGGCGCCCCGGCCGCCGGCCGACGCCCTCCACCACGACCTCGGCGCGCAGGCCGTCGACGGCCTGCGCGGCAGCCACGACGGCGCGGACACCCGGCCCCAGGACGCCCAGGACGCCCAGGAAACGGCGGCCCGGCACCCGTACTTCGCCGAGCACCCGCCGTCCGCCACCGCCGGCTCCCAGCCGCCGTCGTCGGACGGGACCGGGCAGTGGAGCCTGCCGTTCGTCGCGGAGGACGCGGCCGACGAGTCCGGCGAGTACCCCGTGGGCGCCATCGGGGCGCTGACCGGCGCCGAGACCGTCGCGGTGACCGAGGACGGCCCCGAGGCGGCGGACATCCCCACCGACGGCCCCACCGACGGCCCCACCGACGGCCCCACCGACGGCGCCGGTGACGGCACCCGTGACGCCGCCGCGGAGCCCGAAGCGGCGGCCGGCGACGAGGAGCCGGTCCCGGGCGAGGAGCACAGCGAGCACCCCCTCGCCTCCTACGTGCTGCGCGTCAACGGCGCCGACCGGCCCGTGACCGACGCCTGGCTCGGCGAGTCCCTGCTGTACGTGCTGCGCGAGCGGCTCGGCCTCGCCGGTGCCAAGGACGGCTGCGAGCAGGGCGAGTGCGGCGCCTGCTCCGTCCAGGTCGACGGCCGGCTCGTGGCCTCCTGCCTGGTGCCCGCCGCCACCGCCGCGGGCAGCGAGGTCCGCACGGTCGAGGGGCTGTCCGCCGACGGCACGCCGTCCGACGTGCAGCGCGCGCTCGCCGAGTGCGGCGCCGTGCAGTGCGGCTTCTGCGTCCCCGGCCTCGCGATGACCGTCCACGACCTGCTGGAGGGCAACCACAAGCCCACCGAGCTGGAGACCCGGCAGGCCATCTGCGGCAACCTCTGCCGGTGCACCGGCTACCGGGGCGTGCTGGACGCCGTCCAGGACGTCGTGGCCGCCCGCGAGGCCGTCGCGGCGGAGCACACCGAGAACCCCGCCGACGGGGCGCGGATCCCGCACCAGGGCGGACCGCACGGCAGCCACCCGGGCGGCGCCGCGTGACCCGCCGCGCGATCCCGGGCCGACGGCCGGAGCCGCGCCGCGCGCGCCCGGCCCGCGCGCACGAACCCACCGGCAGCAGCGAGAGGGCAGCGGCATGACTGGATCCGACGCGGCCACGGCGGCGCCCGCCCAGGCCGACCGGACGCCCGCGGCGCCCGAACCGGCGCTCCACGGGCTCGGCGTCTCCGTGCGGCCGGTGGACACCCTCGCCAAGGCGCAGGGCACCTTCCCGTACGCCGCCGACCTGTGGGCCGAGGGGCTGCTGTGGGCGTCGGTGCTGCGCTCCCCGTACCCGCACGCGCGCATCGTCCGCATCGACACGTCGGAAGCCACCTCGATGCCCGGCGTGCGGGCCGTCGTCACGCACGAGGACGTGCCGGGCGACGCCATGCACGGCCGCCGCGTCGCGGACCGGCCGGTCTTCGCCAAGGACGTCGTCCGGCACCACGGCGAGCCGATCGCCGCCGTCGCCGCCGACCACCCCGACACCGCGCGGCTGGCCGCGGCCGCGATCCTCGTCGAGTACGAGGTGCTGGAGCCGGTCACCGACCCGGAGAAGGCGTTCGCCGCCGAGCCGCTGCACCCCGACGGCAACCTCATCCGCCACATCCCGCTGAGCTTCGGCGACCCCGAGGTCGTCGGCGACGTCGTCGTCGAGGGCCTGTACCGGATCGGCCGGCAGGACCCGGCGCCCATCGGCGCCGAGGCCGGGCTCGCCGTGCCCCGCCCGGACGGCGGCGTCGAGCTGTACGTGGCCTCCACCGACCCGCACACCGACCGGGACCTGGCCGCCGCCTGCTTCGGCCTGGAGGCCGACCGCGTCAAGGTCGTCGTCACCGGCGTGCCGGGCGCGATGGGCGACCGCGAGGACTCCGGCATCCAACTGCCGCTGGGGCTGCTCGCGCTCAAGACCGGCTGCCCGGTGAAGTTCGTGGCCACCCGCGAGGAGTCCTTCCTCGGCCACTCCCACCGCCACCCCACGCTGCTGCGCTACCGGCACCACGCCGACGCCGAGGGCCGGCTGGTCAAGGTCGAGGCGCAGGTGCTGCTCGACGCGGGCGCGTACGCCGACCACTCCTCGGAGGCGCTGGCCGCCGCCGTGGCGTTCGCCGCCGGCCCGTACGTCGTGCCGCACGTCTTCGTCGAGGGCTGGGCCGTCCGCACCAACAACCCGCCGTCCGGGCACGTGCGGGGCGAGGGCGCGCTCCAGGTCTGCGCCGGGTACGAGGGCCAGATGGACAAGCTCGCGGCGAAGCTGGGCCTGGACCCGGCCGAGCTGCGGATGCGCAACGTCATGGCCACCGGCGACCTGCTGCCCACCGGGCAGACCGTCACCTGCCCGGCGCCCGTCGGCGAGCTGCTGAAGGCGGTCCGCGACGCGGACCTGCCGCCGCTGCCCGTCGACGAGGAGGAGTCGCAGTGGCTGCTCCCCGGCGGCCCGGAGGGCGCCGGCGAGCCCGGCGCGGTCCGCCGCGGGGTCGGCTACGCGCTCGGCATGGTGCACATGCTCGGCGCGGAGGGCACCGACGAGGTCTCCACCGCGACCGTGCGGATCCACGACGGCCGCGCCACCGTCATCTGCGCCGCCGTCGAGACCGGCCAGGGCTTCACGACGCTCGCCCGGCAGATCGTGCAGGAGGTGCTCGGCGTCGAGGACGTCGGCGTGCTGGCCGCCGACACCGACCAGCCGCCGTCCGGCGCGGCCGCCCGCGGCCGGCACACGTGGGTGTCGGGCGGCGCGGTGGAGCGGGCCGCGAAGATGGTGCGCACGCAGCTGCTGCAGCCGCTCGCGGCCAAGTTCGGGATGTCCGTCGAGCTGCTCACCATCGCCGACGGGAAGATCACCTCGTACGACGGCGTGCTCAGCACGACCGTCGGCGAGGCCCTGGAGGGCAAGGAGCTGTGGGCGACCGCGCAGTGCCGCCCGCACCCCACCGACCGGCTGGACGAGACCGGGCAGGGCGACGCGTTCGTGGGCCTCGCCTTCTGCGCGATCCGCGCCGTCGTGGACGTGGACATCGAGCTGGGTTCGGTCCGGGTCGTGGAGATGGCCGTCGCGCAGGACGTCGGCCGGGTGCTGAACCCGCGCCAGGTCGCCGCCCGGATCGAGGCGGGCGTCACCCAGGGCGTCGGGCTGGCGCTCATGGAGGACCTGCGGGCGCCGCGCGGCATCATCAAGCGGCCCAACCTCACCGGCTACTCGCTGCCGACCGCGCTGGACGCCCCGGACGTGCGCATCGTCAAGCTGGTCGAGGAGCGCGACGTGCTGGCGCCCTTCGGCGCCAAGGCCGTCAGCGCGGTCCCGGTCGTGGTCTCCCCGGCCGCCGTGGCCGCCGCCGTCCGCGCCGCCACCGGCCGCCCGGTCAGCCGTCTGCCGATCCGCCCCCAGGCGGCGGTCGTCAAGCCGCAGTCCTGACGGACACCCCGGACGCCCCCGGACAGCGGAAGGGCCCGGCAGCGGGATGCTGCCGGGCCCTTCGTCTTCCCCACGGAGGCCGTAGCGGGAATCGAACCCACGTGCCTCGCTTTGCAGGCGAGTCCCTAAACCACTCGGGCATACGGCCGTGTTGGTGACGTCACTGACGATAGGGCGCCGCCCCCGGGGGCGGTCAACGGTCCCGGCGGCCCCGCAACAGGACTGCCACACGCCGTTCATGAACGGGCGGTCGACGACGCGACCTAGGACCAACGGCGGAGCCGGAATCCGTCCGCAGGAAGGGGGTGCTCCGCGCCTGCGCCCCTTACTCTTGGCGGGTGACCACGGTAGAGACCCAGAGCAGCGCACCGGCCGCCCCGCCGGCATCCCCGGACTCCGACGGCGTCATGGGGCGGCGCTATCGCGCGTTGACCCTCGGCATCGTCTCCGTCGTGCTGCTCATCGCGTTCGAGGCGAGCGCGGTGAACACCGCGATGCCGGTCGCGGGCCGCGCCCTCGACGGGCTGTCGCTCTACGCGTTCGCGTTCTCCGGGTACTTCACCGCAAGCCTGCTGTCGATGGTGGTCTCGGGGGAGTGGTGCGACCGCAAGGGCCCGCTCGTCCCGCTCTTCACCGGCATAGCCGCCTTCGGGGCGGGGCTGCTGGTCTCCGGCGCCGCGCAGAACATGTGGACGTTCATCGCCGGCCGCGCGGTCCAGGGCCTCGGCGGCGGGCTGGTGATCGTCGCGCTGTACGTCATCGTCGGCCGCGCCTACCCCGAGCGGCTGCGGCCCTCGGTCATGGCCTCGTTCTCCGCCGCCTGGGTGCTCCCGGTGATCGTCGGTCCGGTGGTCGCCGGAGCCGTCACCGAACACCTCGGCTGGCGCTGGGTCTTCCTCAGCATCCCGGCGCTGGTCCTGCTGCCGCTCGTGGTGATGATGCCGGCGCTGCGCAAGCTGCCGCCGGAGGGGGGCACCGCCGCCGTCGACCGGCGCCGCATCGTCCTGGCGCTGGCCGTCGCGACGGGCGCGGGCCTGCTGCAGTACGCGGGCCAGGACCTGTCGCCGGTCATGCTCGTCCCCGCCGCCGTGGGCGTCGCGCTCCTGGTCCCCGGCGTCCTGCGGCTGCTGCCGCGCGGGACGTTCCGGGCCGCGCGGGGGCTGCCCGCCGTGATCCTGCTGCGCGGCGTCGCCGCCGGCGCGTTCATCGGGGCGGAGAGCTTCGTTCCGCTGATGCTGGTCACCGAGCGCGGCTACTCGGCCACCCTGGCCGGGCTCTCGCTCACCGGCGGCGGGCTGACGTGGGCGCTGGGCTCGTACGTGCAGAGCCGGCCGCGCCTGCAGCCGCACCGCGAGCGGCTGATGCGGGCCGGCATGGTCCTGATGGCCGCGGCCGTCGCGGGACCGGCCCTGGCGCTCGCCCAGTCGGTCCCCGCGTGGATCGTCCACATCTCCTGGATCGTCGGCGGCTTCGGCATGGGCCTGGTCATCTCCAGCGCGAGCGTGCTGCTCCTCAAGCTCTCCCGCCCCGAGGAGGCCGGCACCAACTCCGCCTCCCTCCAGGTCTCCGACGCCCTCGGCAACATCGTCCTCGTCGGCGCCTCGGGGGTCCTGTTCACCGCCCTGGGCGGCGGCTCCGGCCACCCGGTCGCCTTCGTGGCCGTGTTCTGCTCCATGGCCGTCGTGGCCCTGCTGGGCGTCGTGGTGGCGAGCCGGCTGGCGCCGAAGACGCCCTGATCGGCCGGACGGGTTCGGCCGCCCGCCGAGTGCGCCGCCCGCGGGGTGGGCAGCCGGGGGGACGGAGGTGGCGCGGGTACGCTTATGCGCTTGACGCTGTTGACGTCTCCGCGCCGGACGCGGCCGACGTCGACTCCCGCCGCTTGCGACCCCGCCCCGGAGACCGTGACTACTACCGCCGCCAGTGCCTCCCACCACCTCTCACCGGCCTTCCCCGGCCGTGCCCCCTGGGGCACCGCGGGGAAGCTGCGCGCCTGGCAGCAGGCGGCGCTCGACGAGTACATGCGGCTGCAGCCGCGCGACTTCCTCGCCGTGGCGACCCCCGGCGCCGGGAAGACCACGTTCGCGCTGACGCTCGCCTCGTACCTGCTCCACAACCACCTGGTGCAGCAGATCACCGTCGTCGCGCCGACCGAGCACCTGAAGAAGCAGTGGGCGGAGGCGGCGGCGCGGATAGGGATCAAGCTCGATCCGGACTACAGCGCGGGACCCGTCAGCAAGGAGTACCACGGGGTCGCGGTGACGTACGCGGGCGTCGGCGTGCGGCCGATGCTGCACCGCAACCGCTGCGAGCAGCGCAAGACCCTGGTGATCCTGGACGAGATCCACCACGCCGGCGACTCCAAGTCCTGGGGCGAGGCCTGCTCCGAGGCGTTCGACCCGGCCACCCGGCGGCTCGCGCTGACCGGCACGCCGTTCCGCTCGGACACCAACCCGATCCCGTTCGTGGCGTACGAGGAGGGCAACGACGGGATCCGCCGCAGCTCCGCCGACTACACCTACGGCTACGGCAACGCGCTCGCCGACGGTGTCGTCCGGCCGGTGATATTCCTCTCCTACAGCGGCAACATGCGCTGGCGCACCAAGGCGGGCGACGAGATCGCCGCGCGGCTCGGCGAGCCGATGACCAAGGACGCGATCGGCCAGGCGTGGCGCACCGCGCTGGCGCCGACCGGCGAGTGGATCCCCGCCGTGCTCAAGGCCGCCGACCAGCGGCTCACCGAGGTGCGCAAGGGCATCCCGGACGCGGGCGGCCTGGTGATCGCGTCCGACCAGGACTCCGCGCGCGCCTACGCCAAGATCCTCAAGGACATCAGCGGCCACAAGGTGACCGTCGTGCTCTCCGACGAGAAGGCCGCGTCCAAGCGCATCGACGCCTTCACGCACTCCGACGACCGCTGGATGGTCGCGGTGCGGATGGTCTCCGAGGGCGTCGACGTGCCGCGCCTGGCGGTGGGCGTCTACGCGACGACGATCTCGACGCCGCTGTTCTTCGCGCAGGCCGTGGGCCGTTTCGTGCGGTCCCGGCGGCGCGGCGAGACCGCGTCCGTCTTCGTGCCGACCATCCCGATGCTGCTCGACTTCGCCAACGAGATGGAGGTCGAGCGGGACCACGTCCTGGACAAGCCGAAGAAGGCGGGCGACGAGGAGAATCCGTTCGCCGAGGAGGACCAGCTCCTGGCCGACGCCGAGAAGCTGGAGGACGAGGAGACCGAGGAGCAGCTGCCCTTCGAGGCGCTGGAGTCCGACGCCGTCTTCGACCGGGTGCTCTACGACGGCGCCGAGTTCGGCATGCAGGCGCACCCGGGCAGCGAGGAGGAGCAGGACTACCTCGGCATCCCGGGCCTGCTGGAGCCCGACCAGGTGCAGATGCTGCTGCAGAAGCGGCAGACCCGGCAGATCGCGCACAGCCGGCAGAAGCCCGCCGACCAGGCGGACCTCATCGAGCTGCCCGCCGAGCGGCGCCCGATCGTCACGCACAAGCAGCTGCTGGAGCTGCGCAAGTCGCTCAACACGCTGGTGTCGGCGTACACCCACCAGAGCGGCAAGCCGCACGGCGTCATCCACAACGAGCTGCGCCGGGTGTGCGGCGGCCCGCCGAGCGCCGAGGCGACGGCCGGACAGCTCAACGAGCGGATCAAGAAGATCCGCGAGTGGGCGACGAAGATGCGCTGATCCCGTCGCCGACCCCGTCGGGACGGCGGCAGGGTGGGCACCGGGTGGGCAACAGACTTTCGATTTCCTGTGACCGGGCGGCGGGCCGGGCCGGCGCCGCCGGCGGCCCGCCGACGGCCGGACGGCGGAAGAACCGCAGGCGGGGCGGGCCCGGAACCGGGATCGCCCCGCCTTCGTCCTATCCGCACGAGGGTGAGAAGCGGGGCAGGAGTTTCCCGTGAGGTGACCGGATTGTGGACGACCCCTTCCGCTGAGCGGTACTCCCTCGCTACCGTGCCCGTCACGCACGCGCCGTGGCAGAGCAGCCGCGGAGCGCAGCCGGTACCACCGCGACCGGCGGCCTCTCCGCGCGCTGCCGCGGGACCGGCAGTGCGTCCCGCCGTGAGATGAGCCGCCACTCATATGAGGAGGGGGCGTCGTGACCGCGGAGACATCTCAGACGCTCGACAGAGGACTGCGGGTCCTCAAGCTATTGGCCGACACCGACCACGGGCTCACCGTCACCGAGCTCGCCACGAAGCTGGGGGTCAACCGCACCGTCGTGTACCGCCTGCTGGCCACCCTGGAGCAGCACGCTCTGGTGCGGCGCGACCTCGGCGGGCGGGCCCGCGTCGGGCTCGGCGTGCTGGGCCTCGCCCACCAGGTGCATCCGCTGCTGCGGGAGGCGGCCCTGCCGGCCCTGAGGTCGCTCGCCGAGGACATCGGTGCCACCGCGCACCTGACCCTCGTCGACGGCACCGAGGCGCTGGCCGTGGCCGTGGTCGAACCGACCTGGACCGACTACCACGTCGCCTACCGCACCGGGTTCCGGCATCCGCTGGACCGGGGCGCCGCGGGCCGGGCCATCCTGGCCGGCCGCGGGGTCCTGCCGCACCCGCCCGGGCCGGAGCAGAACGGCGCGGAGCCGGGGGAGCGGCGCACCGACCCGGTGCGCTACGTCCTCACCCACGGCGAGCTGGAGGCCGGCGCCAGCGGCGCGGCCGCCCCGCTCATCGGGGTGACCGGGATAGAGGGCAGCGTCGGCGTGGTGATGCTCGCCGAGGCGGTGCCCGAACGGGTGGGACCCAGGGTGGTGGAGGCGGCCACGGAGGTCGCCGACGCGCTGCGCTGACCGGCGCGGCCGGGAGCCGGCGGTGGGTCGGCGGGCGGGACACCCGGGTGGGGCACTCTGCCGGGGTGCCCCACCCGCCACTCCCGTCGACTACATTCTCTGCATGCCCGCAGTCTCCCGCCGTGCCCGAGTCCTTGCCCTTTGCGCGACGCTGGTGGCGGCGCTGCTGGCCGTCGCGGCCTTCGCCCCGCTCCCGGTGTCGATCGTGGTGCCGGGGATGACGGCGGACGTGCTCGGCGCGGACAAGGGCACCCAGGTGATCACCGTCAGCGGCACCCCGACCCGCAAGACCACCGGGCAGCTGCGGATGACGACGATCGCGGCGACCCAGCCGAACGCGTCGATCCACCTCCCCGACGTCCTGCGGGCCTGGTTCGCGACCGACCGGGCGGCGATGCCGCGCGACGCGGTCTACCCCAGCGGCGGTTCGGTCCAGGAGATCGAGCAGCACAACGCGCAGGAGATGACCGACTCGCAGAACGCGGCGACCGGCGCGGCCCTGGCGCACCTCGGGCTCTCCCCGGCGAAGGTCAAGGTCGAGCTGCACCTCGCGGACGTGGGCGGGCCGAGCGCCGGGCTGATGTTCAGCCTCGGCATCATCGACAAGATCGACGGCAACGGCCGCGGCGGCGACCTGACCGGCGGCCGCACCATCGCCGGCACCGGCACCATCACCGCCGACGGCAAGGTCGGCGCGGTCGGCGGCGTCCCGCTCAAGGAGCGGGCGGCCAAGCGCGACGGCGCCACCGTCTTCCTGGTCCCCCAGGGCGAGTGCTCCGACGCCGGCGCCGAACTCCCGCCCGGCCTGCGGCTGGTCCCGGTGACCACCCTGGAGAGCGCCCTGGCGGCCCTGGCCGCGCTGGACAGCGGCGGCAAGGTGCCCTCCTGCTGATCGCCGTGCGGCGGCGTCAGCCCTCCTTGATGAAGCCCTCCTGGATCAGCCACTCCTTCGCGACCTCGTGCGGGTCCTGGCCGTCGACGTCCACCCGGGCGTTCAGCTGCTGGGCGATCTGCGTCGTCAGCCGCTTGCTGATGGGGTCCAGCAGGGCGGCGATGGCCGGATGGCTGCGGAAGGTCTTGCCGTTCAGCACGGGAGCCGCGTTGTAGTTCGGGAAGAAGTGCCGGTCGTCGGCCATCGTGTCCAGCTTCATGGCCTTGATGCGGCCGTCGGTGGTGAAGGCCTCCCCGAGCAGGCAGGTGCCCTTGGCCACCTGGGTGTAGACGATCCCGGCGTCCATCTTCCGCACGTTGGAGGCGGGGATGCGCATCCCGTACGCCTTCTGCATGCCGGGCAGCCCGTCGTCGCGCGAGGCGAACTCGTTCTCGACGCACACCGTCACCGCCGACGGGTCGGACTTCGACAGGGCCGCCACGTCGGAGAGCGTCTTGAGGTGGTACTTGGCGTTGTTCGCCTGGTTGATGGCGAGGGTGTACGTGTTGTCGAGGGAGGACGGCGGCAGCCAGACGATGCCGTGCCCGGCGTCCTCGTCGCGGACCGCGCGCCACTGCGCCAGCGGGTCGGTGATCGGCTTGTCGTGGCCGAGGTAGGTGATCCAGGCGGTGCCGGTGTACTCGTACATCGCGTCCGCGTCACCGGACTTGATGGCCTCGCGGGCGCCGATCGACCCCTGGATGTTGGTGCGGTCCAGCACCTCGGCGCCCGCCGCCTTGAAGGCCAGGCCGATCATCGAGCCGAGGATGATCTGCTCGCTGAAGTTCTTCGAGGTCACGATGAGCGAGGCGCCCTTGAGCGGCAGCCCCTTGCCGATGGAGCCGGGGACCACGTCGTCCACCAGGGGGCTGCCGCTCTTGAGGCCGCAGCCGCTGAGCGCGGCCGCCGCGACGAGCAGCCCGCAGCCCGCCGTCGCGAAGGTGCGTCCGTACCTCATGACGCCACCTCCAGGCCGCGCGGCCGCATCAGCTGTTCCGCGACGGAGGCGAGCCAGTCCACGGCCAGCGCCAGCAGCACGGTCAGGATGGAGCCGAGCACCAGCACCGGCATCCGCTGGGTCTGGATGCCCGTGGTGATCAGGTCGCCGAGGCCGCCGCCACCGCCGAACGTGGCCAGCGTGGACGTGCCGACGTTGAGCACCAGCGCGGTGCGCACCCCGGCCAGGATCAGCGGCACGGCCAGCGGCAGCTCCACCTTGGCCAGCACCCCGGCCGCCGACATCCCGATGCCGCGCGCCGCCTCGACGAGCGTCGGGTCGATGCTCCGCAGCCCGGCCATGGTGTTGGACAGCACCGGCAGCACGGCGTAGGCCACCATCCCGATGATCGCGGTGCGCGGGCCGATGCCCAGCCAGATGACGAGCAGCGCCAGCAGCCCGATCGCGGGCGTCGCCTGCCCGATGTTGGCCAGCGCGGTGACGAACGGGGTCGCCCTGCGCAGCCTGCGGCGGGTCAGCGCGGTGCCGAGCGGGATGGCGATGATCAGCACCCAGAAGGTGGAGATCGCGGTGAGCTTGACGCTCTGCCAGAAGCGCAGCTGGACGGTGTCGCCGGCCAGCGCGTTGTGGGCGATCGAGTCGAGGTCCGCGTTGGTGATCCACAGGTAGGTGGCGCCCAGCGCGGCGGCGAGCACCACGGGGGTGACGACCAGCGTGGTCCAGCGCAGCCGGCGCGCGGGCGGCTCGGGGGAGACCGGCCCGGTGCCCGTCCCGACGGCACCCGTCACCCCGTCGTCCTCGGCCGCCTCGGGATCGTCGCGGAAGGCCAGCCCGCGCACCTCGTGCTCGCCCGAGGGACGCTCCGGGCGGCGCGCGCTCACGCGTCCGCCCCCGTCGGCTCCTCCGGGGCGCGGGAGACCCCGGCACCCTCCTGCTCCAGCCGTGTCTGCCGGCCGCGCAGCTCCTCCAGCTCGTGCTGGTGCTCGATGGCGGTGAGCCGGTCGGCCTCCAGCATCTCGTGGACGGAGTTCATCAGCGTCTCCATGTCCACGACGCCGATGAACTCGCCGCGCCGCCCGGTCACCGCGACCCGGCCGCCGCTGTCGGTGAGCACCGCCTCCAGCGCGTCGCGCAGCGTCGCGTCCCGCGTCACCGTGTCGTGCACGAGGGTGCCGGCCCGCGCCAGGGAGCCCTTGGCGCGCATCAGGTCGCCGCGCCGCAGCCACTTGTACGGCCGGCCGCGTTTGTCGAGCAGCAGCAGCTCGTTGGTGTGGGAGTCGCGCAGCCGGTCGAAGACGGACTGCAGCGGGTCGTCGACGGTCACGGTGGCGAACTCGGCGATCTCCACGTCCCGCACCCGGGTGAGGTTCAGCCGCTTGAGGGCGGCGCCCGCGCCGACGAAGCCGGAGACGAAGTCGTCCGTCGGGTTGGTCAGGATCGCCTCGGGGGTGTCGAACTGGGCGATGTGCGAGTGCTCGCGCAGCACCGCGATGCGGTCGCCGAGCTTGATGGCCTCGTCGAAGTCGTGGGTGACGAAGACGATCGTCTTGTGCAGCTCGTGCTGCAGCCGGATCAGCTCGTCCTGCAGGTGGTCGCGGGTGATCGGGTCGACGGCGCCGAACGGCTCGTCCATCAGCAGCACCGGCGGGTCGGCCGCCAGGGCGCGGGCGACCCCGACGCGCTGCTGCTGCCCGCCGGAGAGCTGGCGCGGGTAGCGGCCGTGGAACTCGCGGGGGTCCAGGCCCACCAGGTCGAGCATCTCCTCGACGCGGTCCTTCACCCGGGACTTCGACCAGCCCACCATCTTGGGGACCAGCGCCACGTTCTCGGCGACCGTCATGTGCGGGAAGAGCCCGGAGGACTGGATCGCGTAGCCGATCTTGCGGCGCAGCTTGACCGGGTCCATGTCGGTGACGTCCTCGTCGCCGATCCTGATCCGCCCCGAGGTCGGCTCGATCAGCCGGTTGATCATCTTCAGGGTGGTCGACTTGCCGCAGCCGGACGGGCCGACGAACACGACGGTCTCGCCCGCCTTGATCTCCATGCTGACGCTGTCCACCGCCGGCTCCGCGCTGCCGGGGTAGCGCTTGGTGAGGTTCTCCAGCTGGATGGTGGCGCCGGCCACCGAGGCGGGGGCGGTCGACGGCCGGTCGGACGGTTCAGACACGGATCCCCCTCGGGATGGTCAGACGGCCCACGACGATGTACGCGGCGTCGAAGAGCAGCGCGAGGATGACGATGCCGAGCGTGCCGGCGAGTACCTGGTTGAGGGCGTTGGCGCTGCCCAGCGACGCGATGCCGCGGAAGATCTCGTTGCCGAGCCCGGGGCCCGAGGCGTACGCGGCGATGGCCGCGATGCCCATCAGCATCTGCGTCGAGACGCGGATGCCGGTCAGGATCGGCGGCCAGGCGAGCGGCAGCTCGACCCGGGCCAGCCGGGCCAGGCGCGACATCCCGATGCCCCTGGCCGCGTCCACCAGCGTCGGGTCGACACCGCGCAGCCCGACGATGGCGTTGCGCACGATCGGCAGCAGCCCGTACAGCGTCAGCGCGGTGACGGTCGGCGGGACGCCGAGGCCCAGCACCGGGATCAGCAGGCCGATCAGGGCCAGCGACGGGATGGTGAGCACGGTCGAGGTCGCGGCGACGGCCAGGTTCCCCGCCCACGTGCTGCGGTACGTCAGGACGCCGAGCGCGACGCCGATGACGGTGGCCAGCACCATGCACTGGAAGACGGCGCTGGCGTGCTGGAAGGCGTCGATCAGCAGCTGCTGGTGCCGGTTGCCGAGATAGCTCCAGAAACTCAACCTCCGGCTCCCTCCCGCTCGCGCCGCGGGCGCCGTCCGTCATGTCACGGGCGGTCCTCCGCGGCCTGTTCGACCAGCGGGATGATCCGGAGTGGCACCGGATTTTCCATGACGATCGCCGTGGAGGCCCGCACAATGCCATCAAAGCCCACAACCCGGTCGATCACCCGCTGGAGATCGGCGTTCGAACGGGCCACCAGGCGGCAGAACATGTCGCCCTGCCCGGTCGTGGTGTGCAACTCCAGCACCTCGGGCACGCCCGCCAAGTGGGCCCGCACGTCCGCGCCTTGGCCCTGCTTGATCTCCAGCGTCGCGAACGCCGTCACGGGATAGCCGAGGGCGGCCGGATCCACCTGGGGGCCGAACCCCCGGATCACCCCTTTGGCCCGCAGCCGGTCCAGCCGGGCCTGCGCGGTCCCGCGGGCCACACCCAGCCGCCTGGACGCCTCCAGCATCCCGATCCTCGGCTCATCGGCGAGCAGCTTGATCAGCTGTCCGTCCAGCACGTCGATCCCCATGACTCCCACCTCCGGTGGTCAGACTGCACACATTGACCCGTGGTTCGGGCGCTTCACTGTGCTCATTGCCCAGTGAAATCGCAAACTGTTGCGCACTCTGGCTCCCAGGGCGACGCTTTCGACATGACTGAGACGACTGAGAACGTGCAGACCCCCGAGGCGCGGCAGAAGGACCTGTTCCCGGTGAAGGGAATGGACGCCGTGGTCTTCGCCGTGGGCAACGCCAAGCAGGCCGCGCACTACTACTCGACCGCCTTCGGGATGAAGCGCACCGCGTACTCCGGCCCGGAGAACGGCAGCCGCGAGACCGCGTCGTACGTGCTGGAGTCCGGCGGCGCCCGCTTCGTCCTCACCTCCGTCGTCAAGACCGCCACCGAGCGCGGCAAGTTCCTGGAGGCGCACGTAGCCGAGCACGGCGACGGCGTCATCGACCTCGCCATCGAGGTGCCGGACGCCCGCGCCGCGTACGCCTACGCCGTCGAGCACGGCGCCACCGGCCTGGAGGAGCCGCACGAGCTGACGGACGAGCACGGCACCGTCGTCCTCGCCGCGATCGCCACCTACGGCGAGACCCGCCACACCCTCGTCGACCGCTCCCGCTACACCGGCCCGTACCTGCCGGGGTACACCGCCGCCGAGCCGATCGTCGAGCCGGGCGCCCGCCGCTTCCAGGCCATCGACCACTGCGTCGGCAACGTCGAGCTCGGCAAGATGAACGAGTGGGTCGCCTTCTACAACAACGTCATGGGCTTCACCAACATGAAGGAGTTCGTCGGCGACGACATCGCCACCGAGTACTCCGCGCTCATGTCCAAGGTCGTCGCGGACGGCACCCGCAAGGTGAAGTTCCCGCTCAACGAGCCGGCCATCGCCAAGAAGAAGTCGCAGATCGACGAGTACCTGGAGTTCTACGGCGGCCCCGGCGTCCAGCACATCGCCCTCGCCACCAACGACATCGTCGCCACCGTGCGCGCCATGCGCGCCGCCGGCGTCGAGTTCCTCAACACCCCGGACTCGTACTACGACACCCTCGGCGAGTGGGCCGGTGAGACCCGCGTCCCCGTGGAGACCCTGCGCGAGCTGAAGATCCTCGTCGACCGCGACGAGGACGGCTACCTGCTGCAGATCTTCACCAAGCCGGTGCAGGACCGGCCGACGGTCTTCTTCGAGATGATCGAGCGGCACGGCTCGCTGGGCTTCGGCAAGGGCAACTTCAAGGCGCTGTTCGAGGCGATCGAGCGCGAGCAGGAGCTGCGCGGCAACCTCTGAGCGGTCCGCGGACACCGTCCGCGGACGCCGAAGGACCGTGGCCGGGGCGGCAGAGCTTCCCCGGCCACGGCCCGGATGCCAGTCTGGAACCATGCGCGAACTGATCGAACGACTGCACGGGGGGCTGCCCGCGGACGCGGTCCTCACGGACCCGGACGTCACCGCCTCGTACGCCCACGACATGGCGAGCTTCTCCGAGGCGGGCACCCCGGCGGTGGTGGTGCTGCCGCGCACCGTCGAGCAGGTGCAGCACGTGATGCGCACCGCGACCGCGCTGCGCGTGCCCGTCGTCCCGCAGGGCGCCCGCACCGGCCTGTCGGGCGCGGCGAACGCGTCGGACGGCTGCATCGTGCTGTCGCTGGTCAAGATGGACCGGATCCTGGAGATCGACCCCGTCGACCGGATCGCCGTCGTCGAACCCGGGGTCGTCAACGCCGTGCTGTCGCGGGCCGTCGCCGAACAGGGCCTGTACTACCCGCCCGACCCGTCGAGCTGGGAGCAGTGCACCATCGGCGGCAACATCGGCACCGGCGCCGGCGGGCTGTGCTGCGTGAAGTACGGCGTCACCGCCGAGTACGTGCTGGGCCTGGAGGTCGTGCTGGCCGACGGGCGGCTGCTGAACACCGGACGCCGCACCGCCAAGGGCGTCGCGGGCTACGACCTGACCCGGCTCTTCGTCGGCGCCGAGGGCACGCTCGGCATCGTCGTGCGGGCGGTGCTGGCGCTGCGGCCCGCCCCGCCGCGGCAGCTCGTCCTCGCGGCGGAGTTCCCGTCCGCGGCGGCGGCGTGCGCCGCCGTCTGCGCGATCATGGAGCGCGGCCACGCGCCCTCGCTGCTGGAGCTGATGGACACCACGACCATCCGGGCGGTCAACGACCTGGCGCGGATGGGGCTGCCGGAGACCACCGAGGCGCTGCTGCTGGCCGCGTTCGACACCCCCGACCCCGCCGTGGACCTCGCGGCGGTCGGCGAGCTGTGCACGGCCGCGGGCGCCACGCAGGTCGTCCCGGCGGAGGACGCCGCCGAGTCCGAGATGCTGCTGCAGGCGCGCCGGCTCGCGCTCGTCGCCCTGGAGCGGGTCGGCACGGCGACGATGATCGACGACGTGTGCGTCCCGCGCACGCAGCTCGCCCCCATGATCGAGGGCGTCGCCGCCATCGCGGAGAAGTACGACCTCACCATCGGTATGTGCGCCCACGCGGGCGACGGGAACACCCACCCCATCGTCTGCTTCGACGGCGCGGACGCGGACGAATCGGCACGCGCCCGGGAGTCCTTCGACGAGATCATGGCGCTGGGCCTGGCCCTCGGCGGGACGATCACCGGTGAGCACGGCGTCGGCCTGCTGAAGAAGGAGTGGCTGGCCCGCGAGCTCGGCCCGGTGGGCGTGGAGTTGCAGCGCGGCGTACGGCAGGTCTTCGACCCGCTCGGCCTGCTCAACCCGGGCAAGCTCTTCTGAACCCGCGCGTTCCCCCGTCCCCTCACCCCTCTGGCGACTCGTCGGTCACCGTCCATGGATCGCGCAGCCACAGCTCGTCCCGGGTCGTCGGGGCCAGCAGCTCGTTCAGCCCGTCGTCCATGCCGAGCTGCTCGTGCTCGGTGCCCGGCGGCACCGCGCGCAGGGTGCGCTCCAGCCAGGACGCCACCGGCGAGGACGACGCCTCCAGCAGCGCGTTGCCGTCGGGGGAGCTCAGCGCCATACAGATCACGCTGCGCCCGTTGACCTTCGTCGGCCAGATCCGCACGTCCCCGTGGCCGCACGGCCGGAACACCCCCTCCACCAGCAGCTCGCGGGCGAACGTCCAGTGCACCGGGGCGTCCGAGCCCACGTGGAAGGTGATGTGCACGGCAAAGGGGTCATCCGTGCGATAGGCCAGCCTGGCCGGCACCGGGATGCTGCGCTCCGGTGACAGCACCAGGTTCAGTTCGAGTTCGCGTTCCACCACGGTCTGCATCGAGTCGTCGTCCTTTCCTTGGCGGGCGGCCCCTTGCGGTGTTGCGCAACGGGTGCTGCGCGGGGCCCGCACCAGGAGAGAGCGCATACAACCCCAACCATTACGCGACTTCAGGCAATCGCGGTGAAAATAGCGGAAGGCCACGCGCGGGTCCCTCGTACCCGGTAAGGGTGTGGGGTCGGCGGTACCGTGCCCCCGGTGGGCCCGCCCGTCTGGTAGATGTGGTCACTGCACTCCCCTGGCCGAATAGATACGGACCTCACGAACCATGGACTCACCCGCCACTGGCTCCTCCGGTTCCTCCGGTTCCCCTGTTCCGGGGTACTACCCGGATCCGTCGATCCCGGGCTACATCCGGTACTGGAACGGCGCCGCCTGGGTGCCGGGAACCAGCCGCCCCGCGCCGCGGCCCGGCGAGGAGCTCTCCCCGCCGCCCGGCCAGGACGCCGGCGGCCGCGGCACGCCCGGCCGGGCGGCGCCGGTGCCGGCCGTCGAGGAGTCCGGGGTCATGTTCTTCGACGAGGACCGGGTGCGGGCGCAGGCCCCTGCCCCGGCTCCGGCCCCTGCGCCCACCCCGGCCCCGGAGCCGGCGTCCGGCGGGCGCGGCGCGGCCGCCGCACCGGTCTGGTCGGCCGCCCCGGCCGTCGAACCGCCCCGCACCACGTGGGGCGCGGCGCCGGAGCCGGAGCGGGCCGCCCCGGCCGCGAACCCGCCCGCCGCGAACCTGCCCGCCGCGCGCGGCACGGCGGCCCCGGCCACGGCCGTCCCGGCCGCCGGCACCCCCGCCGCCGGGACCCCGTGGGGTACCCAGCCGCGCCGACCGGAGCCGCAGCACCAGCAGCCCCAGCCCCAGCCCCAGCAGCAGTCCCAGCCCCAGCAGTCCGCCCAGCAGCCCCAGCAGCCGGCGCCCGCCGTCGGCGGCGGTGCGGACGGCGGCCGGCGGGCCGGCTCGGTGCCCCTCGCCCAGGCCGCGCCCGCGCCCTGGGCGCAGCAGGTGCACGACCTCGCCCGGCAGGGCCCGGCCGGGGCCGGCACCGGTGGCGGCACGCCCGGCGGTGGCGTCGCGCTGCCGGCGCAGCAGGGCGAGGCGGCCGGCGTGGTGCCGTGGCGGCCGCCGGTCAACGACCCGTTCGCGTCGATGGTGCAGGAGCAGGGCCGCCCGGCCGGGCTCGGCCGGCGGCTCGCCGCGCGGCTGCTCGACTCGCTCGTCGTGCTCGCGGCCACCGGCGCGGCGGCGGTGCCGCTCGGCACGGCCGCCTACCACCACCTGCGGGACAAGGTGGACGAGGCGCGGCTGACCGGCCAGACCGTCACGGTCTGGCTGATCGACGGGACCACCGGCGTCCAGCTCGCCATCGTGCTCGGCGTCGGCCTCGTTGCGGGGCTGCTGTACGAGGTGCTGCCCACCGCGAAGTGGGGTCGGACGGCGGGCAAGAAGCTGTTCGGGCTGCGCGTCGTCGACATCGAGTCGCAGCTCGCCCCCGGCTTCGGCCCGTCGCTGCGCCGCTGGCTGACGCACACGGTGCTCGACGTGCTCGTCGTCGGCGTCGTGGGTCTGGCGTGGTGCCTGTTCGACCGCCCGTGGCGGCAGTGCTGGCACGACAAGGCGGCCCGCACGTTCGTCGCCCGGCAGTAGCGGGCGGCGCCGGGGCGGCGGCGCCGATCCGTTCGGCGTACCCCGAACGGATCTTGCCGGAAGGCGCATCCGGTCTGACGGGGTTTCACTCGGTTCATGAGCCACCCGACGCCAGGATCCGGCGACGATCCCTTCGCCAAGCCCCCGCAGGACAACGGCCCCGGCGCGCCCGGCGGCTCGCCCTACGGCCAGCAGCAGCCGCCGCCGTACCCGCCGCCCCCGCAGGGCGGCGGCGCGGGCGGCCCGTACGGGGGCGGCAGCGACCCGTACGGCGGCAACCCCTACGGAGGCGGCCCGCCGCCCGGGGGCACCCCGCCCGGCGGCGCTCCGCCGCCCTACGGCGGCGGGGGCAGCCCGTACGGCGGGGGCGCGCCCGACCCGCTGGCGGGCATGCCGCCGCTCGGCGGCCTCGGCAAGCGGCTGCTCGCGCGGATCATCGACTTCATCCTGATCTCGATCCCGGTCGGCCTGCTCGACTGGGCGTTCGGGACGTACCAGACCGACACGGACGACATCAACTACGGCCGGTCGCTGATCGGGTCCCTGGTGGCCGCGGTCCTCTACATCGGCTACGAGTGGTGGATGACCAAGTCGACGGGTCAGACGCTGGGCAAGAAGTGGCTGGGCCTGCGCGTCGCGATGCTCGACAACGGGGGCGTGCCCGCCTCGCCGGCCGCGCTGATCCGGGCCTGCGTGTTCTGGCTGCCGACGCTGTTCTGCTGCCCGTGCCTGTGGATCGTGCTCATCGGGATCCTGCTGCTGTTCGACAAGCCGTACCGGCAGGGTCTGCACGACAAGGCGGCGAAGACCGTGGTCGTCTCGGCGTGACGACCGGCTCCAGCGGTTCTCGACCGCACGGCGGCCCGGGCCCGCGCACACGACGGCGGCCCCGGAGCGATCGCTCCGGGGCCGCCGCCCGCGGTTCAACGGCGCAGCGAGTGCTCGCTGACGCGGGACCGGTCGGACTGGCCGGAGGCGTGCACCCGTGGCCGGGGCACCGGCACGTGGGCAGCGCGGACCGCCGAACGGCCACGGGCCTTGGCGCGGGCGGTCAGTGGAATCGTGGTCGTCACCGCGACCAGGACCCCGAGCAGCAGCCCGGCCGCCGCGATGACGACGACACTGATGCCGGAGCGTGCCTCGGACAGCAGGAGCATCGCGAGAGTGGACAGGACAACGGTTGCGGAACCGTATGCGAGTTGCGCGGGGGTAGGACGCGGCATGGCGGGATCCGTCCTCGAATACGTCGGTTAAGTCGCAGCGTCGGAAGGGGCGGGGGAGAGCTTCACGCGGGGGCGCCGGCAACTGACTCTACGGATGCGCATGCCCGATGGGAACGGCCGGTAAGCGTGACCTAACCCACGGTGGGGGAGCACAGGGGGGCGCATGGAATCTCACCCCGGCCCATCCGTCTCAACAGGCAGACGGTTTACCAGGGTTGATGTCCGTTATCCGGACCTCGGAAGCCGGTGAACGTACTGCTCTGCCATGAGCAAGTCAAGACCTGTCTTTTCTTCCGGCTCTTAGATGCAATGGCATCTCCCAAGGGGAGGTCAAGACAACTTGAAGAATCTTCGAGGCAATATCAGACCCGCCACCCTCGCGGTGGCGCTCGTCGCACTCGGTGCGATGGCCATGCCCGCGACCCTTGCCGCCGCCGCCCCCGCGGCGGGCAACGACGCGCAGGCCAGCCACGACCCGGTGCCCGCGCCGACCGGCAAGGTCGCGCCCGGCACCAAGGCCAAGGTCGACGACGACCGTCTCGGCCCGCTCGCGCGCGAGCAGGCCGTGCGCCGGCAGGACGCCCTGCAGAAGGTGATCGCCGGTGACCTCGCGGTCAAGGACAGCGGCCGCTCCAAGGTCGCCAAGCTCAGCAACGGCCGGTACGTCGAGCTGAGCCGCGAGAAGACCGACAAGATCTTCGTGATCCTCGCCGAGTTCGGCGACAAGGTCGACCCGCAGTACGGCGGCACCCCCGGCCCGCTGCACAACCAGATAGCGGAGCCCGACCGCACCACCGACAACAGCACGGCCTGGCAGAAGGACTACAACGCGCAGTCCTTCCAGGACCTGTACTTCTCGCACGACGCCAAGAAGGAGTCGGTGGCGAAGTACTACGAGAAGCAGTCCTCCGGCCGCTACTCGGTCGACGGTGAGGTCTCCGACTGGGTCAAGGTCGACTACAACGAGGCCCGGTACGGCAACAACAAGTGCGGGGCCACCAACTGCGCCACCGTCGAGGACCTGGTCCGCGACGGCACCGCGCAGTGGGCCGCGGACCAGAAGGCCAAGGGCCGCACGGCCGCGCAGATCAAGACGGACCTGGCGCAGTACGACCAGTGGGACCGCTACGACTTCGACCACGACGGCAACTTCAACGAGCCCGACGGTTACATCGACCACTTCCAGATCGTCCACGCGGGCGAGGACGAGTCCGCGGGCGGCGGTGCCCAGGGCACCGACGCGCTGTGGGCCCACCGCGGTTACGCCTACCAGGGTGACGAGGGCTTCACCGGCCCGGCCGGCAACCAGCTCGGCGGCACCCCGATCGGCGACACCGGCATCTGGGTCGGCGACTACACGATGCAGCCGGAGAACGGCGGCCTGGGCGTCTACGCCCACGAGTACGGCCACGACCTCGGCCTGCCCGACCTGTACGACACCACGTACATCGGCGAGAACGGCACCGCCTTCTGGTCGCTGATGTCGTCCGGTTCCTGGCTCTCCAACGGCACCACGGACATCGGCTCGCTGCCCGGTGACATGGACGCCTGGGACAAGATGCAGCTCGGCTGGCTGAAGTACGACACCGCCAAGGCCGCCAAGCTCTCGACCCACAAGCTCGGCGTCGCGGAGTACAACACCAAGGACCCGCAGGCCCTGGTCGTGACGCTGCCCTCGAAGAGCGTCACCACGGCGATCACCACGCCCTTCGCGGGCACCAAGCAGTGGTGGAGCGGGGCCGGCAACGACCTGCGCAACACCCTGACGCGCCACGTCGACCTCACCGGCAAGACGTCCGCCGCCCTGTCGTTCAAGGGCTGGTACGACACCGAGGACGGCTACGACTACGTCTACACCGAGGTGTCGACCAACGGCGGCGTCAACTGGGCCCCGATCGACGGCACCATCGACGGCCAGCCGATCACCCGCAACGGCAGCGGCCGTCCGGCCGTCACCGGCACCACGGGTGGCTACAAGGACATGAACTACCCGCTGGACGCCTTCGCCGGCCAGCAGATCGAGCTGCGCTTCCGCTACCGCACCGACGGTGGTGTCGCGCAGAAGGGCTTCGCGGCCGACGAGCTGAAGATCACCGCCGACGGCGCGACCGTCTTCACCGACGGTGCCGAGGGTGACGACAACGGCTGGACCGCGAACGGCTTCAGCCGCTCCGCGGCGTCCTTCACCAAGGACTACCCGCAGTACTACATCGCGGAGAACCGCCAGTACGTCAGCTATGACAAGGTCCTGAAGACCGGTCCTTACAACTTCGGGTTCGGCGCCGCCGCCCCGAAGAAGGTCGAGCACTACGCGTACCAGAACGGCCTGCTGATCTGGCTCTGGGACACCTCGCAGCTCGACAACAACGTCGGCGAGCACCCGGGCCACGGCCAGATCCTGCCGATCGACGCCCACGCCAAGCCCGACGCCTGGTCGGACGGCGCGCTGTTCCGCAACAAGATCCAGTCCGCGGACTCCACCTTCGGCTGGTACCCGACCGACGCCCTGACCGTGCACAAGAACGGCGTCGCGACGACGATCAAGTCCAAGCCGGGCGTCCCGGTCTTCGACGACCGTCACGGTACCTACTGGTACGACACCAACCCGTACGCCAGTGTCCAGGTGCCGAACACGAACACCCGCATTTCGATCCTGTTCGACTCCCCGAGCGGACAGAACACGATCGTCGCCGTAAGCCCCGCAGGTCGCTGACCTGCGTTTACCTGGTGTTCGGCCCACGCCCTCTGGTGGGCGGGGGCCGATCACCGGATTATGTGGGCATGGCAGTCGGTGGATTCACCAAGCTCCCCAACGGCAACGTCGTCGTGGCCCTCAAGCTGCCCCACCCGGGCGGCGCGGAGGACAGCGTCCGCGTCATCGTGCACGCCCAGAACCGCCAGCGGGCGCTCACCCGGCTCCGGAACCTCGGCTTCCGGGCGGCCCGGCTCAGCGGCAACACCGAACCGCCCACGCCCGACGAGGTCACCGCCGTCCTGCACCACCCGGACGGCCTCGTCTGGCGCCACTCCGCGTCCGGCTCCGAAGAGCTCTGGCACCCCTTCCGCGCCACGCACCGCCGCGCGGGATGACCATCCGGGCCCCCCGAGGGCCCCGGCCCTCCCAGGAGCCGCACGCGCCGCTCAGGCCCCTACGGCCGGCTTGCCCGTCAGCCGCACGCCCGCGGCCACCAGCTCCGCCAGCGCGCTCTCCGTGGTCGCCGGGGCGACCCCCGCCGTCAGGTCGAGCAGCACATGCGTGGTGAAGCCCTCCCGGACCGCGTCCAGGGCCGTGGCGCGCACGCAGTGGTCGGTGGCGATGCCCACCACGTCGACCTCGGTGACCGAGCGTGCCCGCAGCCAGTCGGCGAGCCCCGCCCCGTTCTCGTCCACGCCCTCGAAGCCGCTGTAGGCGGCCGAGTACGCGCCCTTGTCGAAGACCGCGTCCACGGCGCCGGAGGCGACCACCGGCGCGAAGTTCGGATGGAAGCCCACACCCTCGGTGCCCGCCACGCAGTGCACGGGCCAGGACCGGACGAAGTCCGGCCGGTCGGAGAAGTGGTCCCCCGGGTCGACGTGGTGGTCGCGGGTGGCCACCACGTGGCGGTAGCAGGCGGTCGCCTGACCGACCAGGTCGGTGATGGCGGCGGCCACGTCCGCGCCGCCGGCGACCGCGAGGCTGCCGCCCTCGCAGAAATCGTTCTGGACGTCCACGACGATCAGTGCGCGGTGCATTCGCGGTCCTCTTCGGTCGGCTGACCGCCGTGGGGGGACAGGCGGCACGCGTTGAGCGTAGGGACTCGGGCCCCGATCCGCGACCGTCGCGGCACGGGCCCCTCCCGGCCACCCCCGGCGGCCGTCATCTCCCACCTGCTCGGTTCACACCCGGCTCGGTTCAACCGGCTCGGTTCACACCTGTTCGGTCGGGAGCACCGGCTCGCCGCGGGAGAGCTGCGAGGCGGACAGCGGCAGCCCCGCCCGCGCCTCGATGTGCCGGGTGCGGGCCGCCTCCAGCGGCTCGCGGCCGATGATCTCCCCGCCGCGCACCAGCGGCACCAGCAGCTGGTGGTCCGCCAGCTCCGGCGGCACGGGCCCGGTGCCCACCACCTCGGCCTCCGCGACCCCGTCCTCGTCCAGCCGCCGCGCCGCCCACTTGCGGCCTCCGACGCTGCTCTTGGCGCCCATCGACTTCTTGGCGACGGCCACCATCGGGGCGTCCGGCTCGTTCGACGAGGCCCGCGAGACCAGCTTGTAGACCATGGAGCAGGTCGGGTGGCCGCTGCCGGTCACCAGCGAGGTGCCCACGCCGTACGCGTCCACCGGCGCCGCCGCCAGCGAGGCGATGGCGTACTCGTCGAGGTCCGAGGTCACCACGATCCGGGTGTTCCTGGCGCCCAGGTCGTCCAGCTCCTGGCGCACCCGGTGGGCGAGCAGCAGCAGGTCGCCGGAGTCGATGCGGACCGCGCCCAGCTCGGGCCCGGCCACCTCGACGGCGGTGCGCACCGCCGACATCAGGTCGTAGGTGTCCACCAGCAGCGTCGTGCCCCGGCCCAGCGACTCGACCTGCGCGGTGAAGGCGTCCCGCTCGGTGTCGTGGAGCAGCGTGAAGGCGTGCGCGGCCGTGCCGATGGTCGGCAGCCCGTAGCGGAAGCCGGCCGCCAGGTTCGAGGAGGACACGAAGCCGCCGACGTACGCGGCCCGCGAGGCGGCGACCGCCGCCAGTTCGTGCGCCCGCCGTGCGCCCATCTCCATCAGCGGCCGGCCGCCGGCCGCCACCGCCATCCGGGACGCGGCCGCGGCGATGGCGGAGTCGTGGTTGAGGATCGACAGGATCACCGTCTCCAGGATCACCGCCTCGGCGAAGGAGCCCTCCACCCGCAGGATCGGGGAGCCGGGGAAGTACACCTCGCCCTCGGGGTAACCCCAGATGTCGCCGGTGAAGCGGTACCCCGACAGCCACTCCAGCGTCGGCTCGTCCACGACCTTCTCGCGGGCGAGGAAGTCCAGCACGTCGGCGTCGAAGCGGAAGTTCTCCACCGCGTCCAGCACCCGGCCGGTGCCGCAGACGACGCCGTAGCGGCGCCCCTCCGGCAGCCGTCGGGTGAAGGCCTCGAACACCGAGTGCCGGTGCGCCGCCCCGCTGCGCAGCGCGGCCTGCAACATCGTCAACTCGTACCGGTCGGTGAACAGCGCGGTGGACGGTACGGCCACCGGCAGCGGCAGATCTGCAGTGCTCATGGAACGGGATGGTACCCCGACTATGCGTCAAAGTGACGACATCTCCGCGCGGCCGCGTCCATTTGTGCGAAGCGCCGCAATGGCGGCAGCATTGGAAGGTGATGAGCGCCCGCCCGTCTCCCGCCACCACCCCTCCAAGGACGCACTTCGTGCGCTGCTCCATTGCCCCCGTAGAAGTCGAACGGCCCGAAACGACCGAGGCACCCTTCGAGGTGCCCGAACCGGACGTCCCCTGGGTGACGCTGGTGCACAACGACCCCGTCAACCTCATGAGCTACGTGACGTACGTCTTCCAGGCCTACTTCGGGTACTCCAAGGACAAGGCCGTCAAACTGATGAAGGACGTCCACCACAAGGGCCGCGCCGCGGTGTCCAGCGGCACCCGCGAGGAGATGGAACGCGACGTGCAGGCGATGCACGGCTACGGCCTGTGGGCGACCCTGCAGCAGGACCGCTGATGGCCGGCTACTTCGAACCCGCCCCGGGCGGCGGCGCCGTCATCGCCCTCGACACCGTCGAGAAGTCCATCCTGCGCAGCCTCGCCGTGCAGCTGCTGGAGATGATCGGCCCGGGGGAGGAGCCGGTCTCCGACGACCCGCTGGCCGCGCTCTTCCCGGCCGACGGGCCGAGCAAGCCCCCGTCCGACCCTGCGCTGGCCCGGCTCTTCCCCGACGCCTACGAGGACACCGCCCAGTCCTCGGAGTTCCGCCGCTTCACCGAGAACGACCTGCGCTCGCGCAAGCGCGAGGACGCGCTGGTCCTCGTCCGATCCCTCGACGGGGCCGACGCGGAGCTGCGGCTCACCCCCGAGGAGACCCGCCGCTGGCTCGGCGCCCTCAACGACCTGCGGCTGACCATCGGCACCCGGCTGGAGGTGACCGACGAGGACACCGAGCTGTACCGGCTGCCGGACGACGATCCGCTCAAGCCGATGGTGATGGCGTACCTGTGGCTCGGCGGTCTGCAGGAGACGCTGATCGAGACGCTGAGCGGGACGGTCTGACGTCGCGCACGCGTCCCGCGCACGTCCCGCAGGGGTCCCGCATTCGCTCAGCGGACGCTCAAATCCGGATAACGATCACGTCACCGTGATGATCCGGTATGCGGCTTCACTTCACTTTCGGGGTGTTTTTCCTGTGCCCCGCGTCACATCCGCCTCCCTCGATGGCGTCTCAGCCCGTGGTACTAATTCCGACCACTGGCCGGGACGCCATCCCTGTTCCGCCAGGCGCTGAGCCGGCCGATCGCCGGTTCGCAACTCCACTGTCCGGGGGGATATGGAGAAAGGCGCACCACCACCATGCCGACGGAACACAGCGGGCACCACGACGACGCGGCCACCGCGGACGTCACAGAAGAGGGCTACCAGCGAGGGCTCGGCAGCCGCCAGATCCAGATGATCGCCATTGGCGGCGCCATCGGCACCGGCCTCTTCCTGGGCGCGGGCAAGGCCATCCACCAGGCGGGACCGAGCCTGATCATGATGTACGCCATCGCCGGCGTCATCATCTTCTTCATCATGCGCGCCTTGGGCGAGCTGCTCACCTACCGCCCCGTCTCCGGCTCCTTCGCCGACTACGCCCGCGAGTTCCTGGGCCCGTTCTGGGGGTTCGTCACCGGCTGGACGTACTGGCTGATGTGGGTGGTGACCGGCATGGCCGAGGTCACCGCCGCGTCGGTGTACATCACGTACTGGTGGAAGGACATCCCGCAGTGGATCTCCGCCCTGGTCTTCCTGCTGGTGCTCTTCGGCGTCAACCTCATCTCGGTGAAGGTCTTCGGCGAGGTCGAGTTCTGGTTCTCGATGATCAAGGTCACCGCGATCATCGGCATGATCCTCATCGGCGTCGGCGTCCTGACCATCGGGTTCTCCGCCGCCGGCGACACCGCCTCGCTCAGCCACCTGTGGGGTGACGGCGGGGTCTTCCCCAACGGCGTCGGCAAGTCCCTCATGACGCTGCAGATCGTCATGTTCGCCTACCTCGCCGTCGAACTCGTCGGCGTCACCGCCGGCGAGGCCGAGAACCCCCGCGAGACGCTCCCCAAGGCCATCAACACGCTGCCCTGGCGGATCGGCGTGTTCTACGTCGGCGCGCTCATCGTGATCCTCGGCGTCGTGTCGTGGACCGAGTTCCAGCCGGGCGTCAGCCCGTTCGTGGCCGCCTTCGCCAAGATCGGCATCCCGTTCGGCGCGGCCATCGTCAACTTCGTGGTCCTCACCGCCGCCCTGTCGTCCTGCAACTCCGGCATGTACTCCACCGGCCGCATGCTGCGCGACCTGGCCGTCAACGGGCAGGGCCCGCGGGCCTTCGCCAGGCTCAACTCCCGCCAGACCCCGGCCACCGGCATCCTCGTCTCCGTCGCCCTGATGGGCATCGGCGTGTGGATCAACTACGTCGACCCGGACGGCGCCTTCACCTACATCACGGCCTTCGCCACCGTCGCGGGCGTCTGGACCTGGGCGATGATCCTCATCTCCCACCTGCGCTACCGCGCCGCGGTCAAGGCCGGCCGCGCCGCCGAGGCCTGGTTCAAGGCGCCGGGCGCCCCGTACACCAGCTGGATCGCCCTGCTCTTCCTGGCCGGCGTCATGGTCATGATCGGCATCGACAAGGACGCGCGGATTTCGCTCTACAGCGCTCCGGTGTGGTTCGCGATCCTCGGCATCGGGTACGCCTGGCTCAAGCGGAAGAACCCGAGTGCGTTCGTCCGCAGGGCGCACGTCGCCCCGGAACCCGCACTGGTCGACGCCACGAGCTGAGCGCGCCGCACACAAGCCATCCCGTGCCGCGAAGGCCCGCCCCCGCACCCCTGGGGCGGGCCTTCGTACGCGCCCGCCCCGCGCGCTGTCACTTTCCCGCCCGTCGCCCACCCCCACCCTTATGGTGGGCGCTGCGCGCGCTGTTACTTTCCCGCCCGTCGCCCACCCCCACCCTTACGGTGGGCGCTGCGCGCACTGTTACTTTTCCTGCATGCTGACCATCCCGCAGGAGATCCACGACGCGATCGTCGCGCACGCCCGCGCCGACCACCCCGACGAGGCGTGCGGCATCGTCGCCGGCCCCGAGGGCAGCGGCCGCCCCGAGCGCTTCATCCCGATGCTGAACGCGGCCCGCTCACCCACGTTCTACGAGTTCGACTCCACCGACCTGCTCAAGCTCTACCGCGAGCTGGACGACCGGGACGAGGAGCCGGTGATCGTCTACCACTCGCACACCGCCACCGAGGCGTACCCGTCCCGCACCGACATCACCTACGCGAACGAGCCGGGCGCGCACTACGTCCTCGTCTCGACGGCGGAGGAGTTCCAGTTCCGCTCGTTCCGCATCGTGGACGGGGTCGTCACCGAAGAAGACGTGCAAGTAGTGGCCTCCGGGGCCTGACGTCCGGATCGTGGGACGGCTGTCTCGGACGTCCCCCGGGAATCGATACGATGAGCCCATGGTTCCCCACGACGTGAAGAACAACCCGCCGGGCATGCTGCTCGTCGCGCGGCTGCACGTCGACCTCTGCCGCGTCGCCAGCGCCGCCTGTCCGCGCGCCTGAGCACCCACCGGAGCACCTCCCGGAGCCACCGCCGCTCCCGGCACGCCGCACAGCCCCCGCCCGCACGCCCTCCCGTCCGACGCCGCACGTAACGGAGCCCACCCATGGCCATCGAGGTCCGCATCCCGACCATCCTCCGCACCTACACCGACGGCGCCAAGGCCGTCGACGGTGCCGGCAGCACGCTCGACGAGCTCTTCTCGGACCTCGAGAGCCGCCACAAGGGCATCCGCGAGCGGATCGTCGTCGACGGCGGCCTGCGCCGCTTCGTCAACGTCTACCTCAACGACGAGGACGTCCGCTTCCTCGACGGCATCAGCACCAAGGTCGCCGACGGCGACAGCGTCACGATCCTCCCGGCCGTCGCCGGCGGTTCGACTCCCGCAGCGCGCGACGCCTCCTGATGCGTTACGACAGCCCGCTGGCCGCGGTGGGCAACACCCCGCTCGTCCGCCTCCCGCGCCTGTCCCCGTCCGACGCCGTCAGCGTCTGGGCCAAGCTGGAGGACCGCAACCCGACCGGCTCGGTCAAGGACCGCCCCGCGCTCCACATGATCGAGCAGGCCGAGGCGGACGGCCGGCTCACCCCCGGCTGCACCATCCTGGAGCCGACCTCGGGCAACACCGGCATCTCGCTGGCCATGGCCGCCCGCCTCAAGGGCTACCGCATCGTCTGCGTCATGCCCGAGAACACCTCCTCGGAGCGGCGCGAGCTGCTCGCGATGTGGGGCGCCGAGATCATCTCCTCGCCGGCGGCCGGCGGCTCCAACACCGCCGTCCGCATGGCCAAGGAGATCTCCGCCGAGCACCCCGACTGGGTGATGCTCTACCAGTACGGCAACCCCGCCAACGCGGGCGCCCACTACGCGACCACCGGCCCGGAGATCCTCGCGGACCTCCCGACCATCACCCACTTCGTCGCGGGCCTGGGCACCACCGGCACCCTGATGGGCGTCGGCCGCTACCTGCGGGAGAAGGTCCCCGGCGTCGGCATCGTCGCCGCGGAGCCGCGCTACGACGACATCGTCTACGGGCTGCGCAACCTCGACGAGGGGTTCGTCCCCGAGCTGTACGACGAGTCCGTCCTCACCACCCGCTTCTCCGTCGGCTCCGAGGACGCCGTGCGCCGCACCCGCGAGCTCCTCCAGCAGGAGGGCATCTTCGCGGGCGTCTCCACCGGAGCCGCCCTGCACGCCGCGCTGGGCGTCGCCGCCAAGGCCCACAAGGCGGGGGAGCGCGCCGACATCGTCTTCGTCGTCGCCGACGGCGGCTGGAAGTACCTCTCCACCGGCATCTACACCGCGCCCACCACCGAGGCGGCGGTCGAGCAGCTGCACGGCCAGCTCTGGGCCTGAGCGCTGCGGCGGTCGGGTGCGGGCGGTTGTGGGTGCGCATGCGGCGGGCGCGGCCCGGCGCTTCGGGCCCGGCAGCGCGGCCCGCCGTCCGCCGGACCTGCCGTCTGCCGGATCTGCCGTCTGCCGGATCTTCCGTCCGCCGGACCCGCCGGCACGGGCCGGGCCCTCAGCCTCAGCGGCCTCGGCAGCCTCAGCCCACCATCCGCTGCACCTGCCGCCACAGGTCGGCGTCCAGGACGCCCGCCCGGCGGCGGAAGTCCGCGGAACGCACCTCCCGCAGCTCGTCGGTCTCCAGGTAGCTCGTCCGGCCCTGCGCGTCGCCCACCGCTCCCGGCGGCAGCGTGATCACCCCCGGCAGCTCCTCGTGGAACTTGCTGGTGATCTTCGCGACGCGCACCGTGCGCCCCCGCACCGACAGCACCAGGCACGGCCGGTCCTTCGCCGCCGACCCGTCCTCGAACGGCACGTTCGCCCACCAGATCTCGCCCGCCGCGGGCGTCTTGCCCCCACCGCGCCGCGGCGCCGGACGGTCCGCCCCGCGCGGCGGACGCGCCGGGCCACCCGGCCGGCGGCGCTGCGCCGACCGCCTCCACACCGCGAAGCCGGCCAGTACGACCACCGCCGCACCCGCCACCAACCACCAGGTCATGTCCATATGGGCTCCCACGGTCGAAAACTGTCGAAGAAGATCCTCATTCGGAACCGACCGTACCGGGCGCCCCTCGTACTGGTGATTCCGCCCACAACGAGGCACTGAGGAGGCGCGTCGGCCCGCCATGCGCCTTACTCTCGTCAACACATGGCGGACCGCACCCGCCTAACCCCCCACTCCAACCGGTATGGGGGCGATCTGTGGCGCGCCCACGGAGGTTTCACGGCATGAAGCTCACCGTCGTCGGCTGCTCGGGGTCGTTCCCGTCCGCGGAATCGGCCTGCTCGAGCTACCTCGTCGAGGCCGACGGCTTCCGGCTGCTGCTCGACATGGGCAACGGAGCCCTGGGCGAACTGCAGCGCCACTGCGGCCTCTACGACCTCGACGCGGTCCTGCTCAGCCACCTGCACGCCGACCACTGCATCGACATGTGCGGCTACTTCGTGGCCCGTTACTACCGCCACGACGGCGGCCCCGCCGACGCCATCCCCGTCTACGGACCGGAGGGCACCGAGCGCCGGCTCTCCACCGCCTACGGCGACATGCCCGACGAGAAGTGCATGAGCGAGGTCTTCGACTTCCGCACCCTGGAGCCCGGCAGCTTCACCCTCGGCCCCTTCACCATCACCACCGACCGCGTCAGCCACCCCGTCGAGGCGTTCGGCTTCCGCATCGAGCACGACGGCCGCTCCCTGACGTACTCCGGCGACACCGGCCCCTGCGACTCCCTGCTCGGGCTCGCCGGCGGCACCGACCTCTTCCTGTGCGAGGCCTCCTTCACGCACGGCAAGGAGGACATCCCCGAGCTGCACCTCAACGGCCGCCAGGCCGGCGAACACGCCGACCGCGCCGGCGCCGGCCGCCTCGTCCTCACCCACATCCCCCCGTGGACCGACCCGGCCCGCAACCTCGCCGACGCCCGCGCCGCCTTCGACGGCCCGGTGGAACTGGCGACCTCCGGCGCGGTGTACGAGTTCTAGCCGGCAGCGGGCGGCTGTCCCCGCGGACCGGCCGGACCGCACGCCGGAGTCAGAAGTCGGACGTGTCCAGGTCCAGGCCGAACGGCTGCGGAAGCCGGACCGCCCGGCCGAACGGATGCGGCCCCTCCGCGTGCGTGTACCCGAGGCGGGACGGCTCCGAGTAGAGCGTGCACGTCCGGTCCTGCCGGTCCACCAGCAGATACAGGGGCGCGCCGTACTCGGCGTAACGGCGGCGCTTCACCGTACGGTGGGTGTCCGCGTTCGACTCCGACGTCACCTCGACCACCAGCAGCGTCTGGTCCGGCAGCAGCGCCCCGGCCCCCTTGGCCAGCGCCCGCGGGACCACCGCGACGTCGGGTACGTACCAGTTGCTGCTGCCCGGCAGATCAAGGTTGCCCGAGCCCGAGACGCACTCCAGCCGGCGCACGACCGGGCCGATCTGCTCGCGGATGCTGTCGGCGGCGGCCTCGTGATCCCAGGTCGGAGACACCGGCTCGATCACTCCCTCGATGATCTGGACGCGGTCGCCCTTGACGTGCTGGATGGCGAACTTCAGAGCCGTTTCCGGATCGACGTCGGCATAGGCATGCGATTCGGCACTCACAGCTCCTCCTTGCACGAGGCGGACCGTCCCGATCTCCGGTCTCCTCACTCACCGTAACAGCGCGAGGCCCCCGGAACCGTACGCCTTCGCGATCGTGCGCAACCGGGTACGGGACGAGCTACGATCCCGGACCCGTCGACCGATCGTGGTC
>NZ_JBEYJD010000065.1:0-35999 GCF_040636125.1 Streptomyces sp. NPDC006733
GGGGGGGGGCGGCGGGGCGGGGGGGGGGGGGGGGGGGGGGGGGGGGGGGGGGGGGGGGGGGGGGGGGGCGGGGGGGGGGGGGGGGGGGGGGGTGGGGGGGGGGGGGGGGTCAGGTCGCGGAGGGCGTGAGGGTGCTCCGCCAGCGCAGGGTGACGATGGTGGTGGCGAGAGCCGCGGAGATGGGCAGGTCCAGGCGCAGACGCTCCAGCCACGGGCTGGTGGGGATGGGGGTGTGGGCGGGCAGCCATTGGGCGGTGAACCACCCCAGGGCAGCGGCCGTGCCGGCGGTGAGGATGACGAGTGTGGCGGTCAGGGCGGCGCGCGAGGTGGTGGCCGTCCACGGTCGGGGTCGGCCGCCGTGCCGCAGCCAGGCGCCGACGAGGAACGCCACCACGGCGGAGGTGCCGGCGATGGAGGTTCCGGCGGCCACGGCGAGATCCTGCTGCCCGGTGACGACTGCGGGGATGCCGGCCATCAACGCGGGGGCGACGTAGGCGGCGAGCACTTCGCGCCACAGGGTGAACGGACGCTGTGACCGGGAGGCGGTCCGGGCGGGGGCGGTGGGGTGCTGGGTGGTGGGCATGCGGGCCTCTTTCATGTTCGTGTGCGGAAAGGAAGAAAAGCCGCAGGGCATGGGAGAGCGACTCCCCGAAAGTAATTAGGTGGCTAACTATCTGGTGAAAAAAGAGGGCCCTGCCCGGAAGGGGGCGGGGCCGAAGCGGTCGGGCGTCCCGTCAGTCGGCGACCAGGGCCGCACTGCCCCGCGCGACTCGCGCGAGCAGATCCAGGAACACCGCACGCTCCTCGACGGACAGTCCGACCACCATCGCCTCGAGTCGTCCGAAGTGGTCGGACGCCATGTCGCGCAGGCGCTGCGCCCCACGCGCCGTCAGAACGGCCACCGAACCGCGGCCGTCCTCGGTGGATGGGCGGCGAGCGATCAAACCCTCGCGCTCCAGGCCATCGAGCAGTCCGGTGATCGTCGCCCTGGAGACGTCGAGGTCCTCCGCGAGGCGCGAGGGGGACTTCTCCCCCCCGTGGTCCTCGAGATCGGCGAGCAGGCGGTAGCGCCCCGTCGACAGGCCGAACCGGGCAAAGTGCACCTCGGCGGCCCGGCTGACCCGCGCACCTGCCGAGATCAGCCGCACCGCGACCAGTACCGCCTGCGGATCCGTCGACAGGCCGTAGTGCTGGACCTGCCGCTTGGCCTGATCCAGCGTAGGCCTCTCGCCGTCGCTGCCGTCGCTCGTCATGGAGATAATATGGCGGCTAATCACTTGGCGTGTCAAGCAACCCCCAGGAGAGCCGCGGCGGGCTTTGGGTCGGTCCGAGAATTCCGGAACGCACACCGGGGCGACCGTCGCTGACAGCGTCCTGGTGGACGTGGAGCCTGGGTGCCGGGTTTCACGGTTACCGATTGTGTCTCGCCACCTGTGATGATCGCTGCGGCAGGCCCGCGGGGCGTGGGCGGCCGGCTCCGGGCTGCGGTGCTGTGCGCGCCGTGGGCGGACTGCTGCACCAGTGGCAGCCGACCAGCCCAAGGGATGGACCCGACCCATGAGGTGGAGACCGTGGATGAAGCGAGCGATCGCCGGCGTCCTGGTCGTGGTGGCAGGCTTGGCGCTGGCCGGGTGCACGGGAATTCGTGAGGCCAACTGCCAGGACGACGAGTACCCGGCTTGGTCCATAAACTACCCCGATACGGGTGGCGCGTGTGTTCCCAACGGGCAGGATCCCGGGCCCGGTTATGCCCGCTTTCCCGAGGGGCACGTTCCGTATTGGTTGGACGAGTGGTACAACCCCATGGAGTCGCCTGGTCCCACCTCCAGCACGTAGCCTGCGGGCCTATAGCTGACGGCCGAAGAACGCCCGCGGCGTCATCGGGCTTCGAGGCCGGCGGTGCGGCGCGGTCTCGCGGGGTGTGGTCCTGGAGCGCGTGGTTGATCCTCCGGCCGCGATGGCTGCTCGCGGCCCCGTCGTCGTGCTGGTGGGTCTCGCCGCTGCAGCGCGCCGGTGACCACCGCCGGAGGCGCACCGGCCGCCCCTCCTGGGTGATGCACGATGCCGTGGCGCAAAAGGGGACGGCTGGGGGCGAAGTCCGGCCATGTACCAGAAGTCACTTATTGAGCACAAAGCGTCGTGCTAGCGTCACGCAGAGCCACCGACCGTCACCCGAAGCCCCAACTGTTGCCGCCAGCGGCACAGTTCTCCGTTCCATGATCTCGGTGCCGACGGCTCTCTCGCGTCGCCGGCACCCGCCGCACCTCACCCCGTGCTCCGGCACGCCGGCCGAGAGGGACAGACCATGAACGCACCCCAGGACCCTTCGACATACACCGTCACCACCGCACAGCTGGCCCACGTCGCGAACAGCGGCATCTGGGCGTCGAGCACGTCGGTCAGCCAGGACGCCGCCCAGGTGGGCCAGGCGTTGGTGGCCAGCTTGCAGGGCCACGCCACGCACGGCGCGCTCACCCCGGACCTGCAGCAGTTGGTCGCCGACGTGCAGCGGGTGGCCAGCATCGGCTTTCCCCGGATCCAGACCTCGGACGGGGTCCGGCTCTCCGCGCACACCATCCGGCTCCACACCGCGGAGCCCCGGCCGGTGGTCATCGTGCCGTCCGGGTGGACCCCCTTCGGCTGGGTGCTGTTCGAGTACGCGCACCTGCAGCTGGCCCTGCGGGGCTATCACGTCCTGGCCTACACCCCGCGCGGCATGGGCCTGACCACCCAGACCCCCGGCGGCGGTTACCTCGACAGCCCCTGGACCTCCGGCGGCACCATCGACGTGGCCGGCCCCCTGGACTGGTCCGACGGATCCACCGTCATCGACTACGCGCAGGAGCGTTTCGCGCCCAGTGCGGTCGGCTTCCTCGGCGAGTCCTATGGGTCGGGGATCAGCCAACTGGTCGCGGCGAACGACCCCGAGAACCGGGTCAAGGCGGTCGTCGCGCTGAGCACCTGGGGCAATCTGGCCACCAGTCTGCTGCACCACGACACCCGCCACCTCCAGGCGGTCACCTCGCTGGTCAACTTCACCGGCGGTCCGGTGGAGCGCAAGTTCGACGAGGAGACCCGGCGGATCCTGCGCTCCTTCGACCAGGGCGAGAACCTCGCCGACGTCCTGGCGTGGGGCCACGAGCGGGCCCCGGAAACCTACCTGCCCGCGACCAACGAGCGCCACATCCCGACGTTTTTCTCCAACACCTGGCACGAGACGCTGTTCCCGGTCAACCAGGTCCTGGAGACCTTCAACCAGTTGACCGTTCCGAAGCGGCTGAACCTGTGGATCGGGGATCACGCCGCCCCGGAAGGCGCGGGCCTCACCATTCCGCTCAGCGGCCCCAATACCCCGGTGGCGGAGGCCTTCGCCTGGCTCGACCGCCACTTGCTCGGCGTCCAGCACGAGGCGTCCGCCTGGCCCCAGATCAGCAGCCAGGTGATGTTCACCTACCAGACCCGAACGGATCCCGGCACCGGGCAGAACGTGATCACCGAGCCGGCCGCGCGCGAACCGCGCGAGAGCTGGGACGCGGTGACCACCGACCGCGAGCGCTGGTACCTGAGCGACGCGACATCCGGCGACCAGGACGGCGCCCTGGCCACCGAGGCCGCCGCCGACTGGTCGCGCGACTTCACCGCCGGGAACCTGACCGCCGCCACCGCCGTCGACGCCGTCATGACCACCGGCCAGGCCGAGTGGAACGGCAACCCGAAGATCTACGAAACCGAGAAGTTCGACCGCCAGCACCTGCTGCTGTGGGCCACCGACGCCCTGGCCGCCGCGGACGGGCCGGCCGCACGACGCATCCGCGGCATCCCCCGCCTCCACCTGACGGTGCGCAGCAGCGCCTCCTCCGCGACCCTGGTCGCCTACCTGTTCCACATCGATCCGGACGACACCGCCCGGATCATCACGCATGAGCCCTACACCCTGGACGCCCTCACCCCGGGCCAGGACACGGCCATCAACTGGCCCCTGCAGGCCGCCGCCTACGACCTGCCCGCCGGCCACCGCCTGGCCCTGGTGGTCAACAGCACCGACCAGCTCTACTCGCACGCCACCGTCGAGGGCAGCACCACCTCGATCAGCTCGCCGGACGGCGACCCGTCCTATCTGGAACTGCCTCTCGGCTAGGACCCGTTACCGCCGTGCAGGCAGCGGGCCGTCCTTCGCCGTGAACCAGGCGAAGGGCGGCCCGCACTTACGGGCCGGCGGGGGAGCGCGTCGACCGGAGGGTCCCGCCGGTGGACGGGATCCAGGGGCACGATCGGCGGGCTGCTCCCGGTGTCCGTTCGGCCCGCGGGTCTGCCCTCGGGTCTCTGGTGAGCGGTCAGTCCGATGTGCGACGTTGATCGGATCAAGGTGACTCTCGGGTGAAGGAACGCGTATGGCCGCGATGCGGGACGCAGAGCAGAAGTCCGACAGCACGCGGGCATCCGGGCGGATGCGTGCCTCTGCTTCCCCAGCGCGAGCTGGTCGCGGACCCACCGCCCTCCAGAACAGCGCCGGGAACGCCGCTGTGGTCCAAATGCTCCGCCAGGCCGGACACCCGTGGGCCCAGGACCAACATGAGCACGGTCCCGGCTGCGCCCACGGGTCACAGGCCGCCCCGCTGCAGCGGTCCGTGGGCGGTCCGGTGGTCGCGCCCTCCCCCGACGAGGAGCACCAGGATGCCGACGGCCGCGGCCACGGGATGGCGATGGATGCGGATCCGGCCGGCCAACGGGCCCTGCTCGATGCTGCGAAGGCGTCCGCGAGCCGCCCCCTTCCCGCGTCGCTGATTGCGGAAGCGGCGCCGTTCTTCCAGAACGCCGACCTGTCCGCCGGTCGCTTCCACGACGGGCCGGTCGCGCAGCGCGCCGTCGCGGCGATGGGCGCCCAGGCCATGACGATCGGCGGGCACATCTTCGCCCCGCCGGCCGCCCTGCAGAACAAGGCGCTGATCGGCCACGAACTCAGCCATCTCCACCACAACCTCAGCGGCAAGCGCGAGCAGGGCGTCAGCCAGGGCGGCGGAGTGACCGTCACCGACCCCAACCAGTCGTCCGAGCGGCTGGCGGACGTCGACGGGAACGCGTTCGCTGCGGGACTGGCGACGGCCCCGTCCACCGTCCAACGATCCGTCGCCGGCCCGCCACCCCTTGCCGCTCGGCCCGCGGGGCCCGCGCCGAGCGGCGAGCGGGCGCACGGCGGCCCAGCCGTGCAGAGGGCCGGGCACAAGGGATCCTCACGATCCGGGGACCGCAAGTCCCAGCGGCCGCACCGGATACGCGTCAAAGACCTGCCGCGGGCGCAGTACATCACCTCACCCACCTGGGGGGAGACGCTCGGCAGCCGCGGCGGCGGGACGTCGGTCCACGCGGTCTTGGGCCCGCTCGGCTATGACGACGTCAATTCCAACTCCAACGCCCGGCTTCCTCCCGCCATCGATGACGCGCGCCAGGCCTACCCGGGCGTCACGTTCATCGCCGGGCATCTGCTCAACGAATGCTTCGGCGGGTCGGGCCAGAAATCAAAGAACCTCACCATCCTGACCGCCAGCGCCAACTCGGCCCACAAGTCCTACGACAACCCCGTCAAGAATGCCGTGCACTGGCTGTACCGCGTATACGACGGACTGTCCCGCCTCTACCTCCCCATCGACACCCTCAGGCTCGGCGTCGAAACGACGGTCAGGGTCTCCGCGGAATCGCACGGAAAGTACGCGTGGTCCAAGGACAGCCCTGGCAAATACATCTCCGACCACCTGTACTGCAATGCCCAGGTCCGCGGCGCCGAAAAAGTGTGGGACTGGATAGCGCAGGCCCAGGCCCAGGACCCCGACAACGCGGAATGGAAGGAGATCGCCACGAACCTGGGATACGTGGAAGCCTGCGTTGACCAAGCCAACCAGTACCAAGTCATCAGCAATACTCCCACCGGCGGCGCTCTCCAGCCCCTGTAACGCCGCCGAAGGCGGCCGGTACGGGCCGCTGGCCGCAAAACAAGGTGCGTGCCGGCCCGTGGGGCCAGCAGACTCGGGGCATGAGTGCGAAGATCACCCGTATCAATCCCAACCAGTTGCACGAAACGCCCGGCTATCACCACATCACCGTGGTGGAGGCCGGCCGGACGGCCTACTTGGCGGGACAGTGCCCCCTCGACCTCCAGGGGTCCCTCGTCGGCCCGGGTTCCCTCGACCAGCAGATCGACCAGGTCGCGGCCAACGCCCTGAGTGCTCTGGCCGCAGTCGGCGCGCAGCCGCAGCACGTCGTGCGCTCAGTGATCTACGTGTGCGGTCGCGAGACCGGCGACCTGGGCGCCGCGTGGCGTCGGCTCAGCAGTTCGGTCATCGGCCCGGCCTTCACCAGCGCCAGCACGCTGCTGGGGGTCGCCCAGCTCGGCTTCAGCGGACAGCTCGTCGAGGTGGACCTCACCGTGGCGCTGCCGGAGTGAATGCCCCGGATGCGTCCGCCTCGTCCGTCGTGGCGTGGTGCCCTTTTCCTGGTGGGCGGGCGCATGGCTTGCCCGGGGTACGGACGCGTGCGACTGCGTGAGGTGTTGCCGCACAGCGGCTCGTTGATCCCAACGGACGGGCGGGGCCGGGACCGGTGCCGCCCGGGACCTGGCCTCGGGCACGTCTGTCCCGTGCGCCGCATGATCAACATCATTCGGGGGGATCATGGACGTTGGTCGCCACCGCAGACCGACGGCCTGCCCGCTGCTCGGCCCCAGCCATGGCTTTGCCGCTCCTTCGGTGGTCGGGGAGTCAGGGCCCTGGCCGATAGGCGACCGTTCGAGCCCTCCTGCGGGAGGCGTCGCAGGGGCGTGGCCCCCCGCTACTGTCGGCCCCGCCGGTCCCGGATCCTCCGGTGCGCCGGCACGGTGGAAGGATCACGAGAGTGGAAGCGGAGCAGGAGTTGGCGTCGAGCGTGCAGATCCGAGCTGCGCAAGGGACGGAAGCCGACATCCTCAGTGCCTTGGCGCTGCGGTCGAAGGCACATTGGGGGTACGACGCCGCGTTCATGGCGGCGTGCGTCGAGGAACTGACAATGCGCGCAGACGAGATCACCTGCCGACGCACCACGGTGGCTGAGCAGGACGGGCGCATCGTGGGCTTCACGACGTTGGAGGGCAGACCGCCGACAGGCGTGCTGGGCATGATGTTCGTCGACCCGCATGCCATGGGCCAGGGCATCGGCCGTCTGCTGTTCGAGCACCTCCGCGCGAACGCGCGACAGCTGAGATTCGCGCAGATCACGATCGACGCGGACCCCCAAGCCGAACCCTTCTACCGTGCGATGGGCGCCGTGCGCACCGGAAGTATCCCGTCAGGCTCGATCGCCGGCCGGATGCTGCCACAGTTGCTTCTCGCCCTGCAGCCCCAGACACGTGCGAGCCCAGAGCGCTCATGAACAGTGCTCTCCACCCAGCGCGAGCACTACAGCCGCACGTCGTGGCGCTGCCGCTCGGAGCCGGCTGGGGGACGCCTCGCGGTCGTTGTCGGGGGGGTATCCCCAGCATCGTCCTGAGGACAGCGCCTCGGCCCGTCGGGGGAGAGCCGGATGGGCCGACTCCTGCTTCGCTGATGGGATGGTCCTCGACCACCGGCACCGGGAGCGGAAGACCGGGGCCACAGCCTGCACGCTCCACACGCAGGCAGCTCAACGGGACGGGGATCATCATGCGGGTGCGGGGAAGACGTCGGCGGGACGCGCTGGTCCTGAGCGGCTTGGGCGCGGTTCTGTTCGCCGCATCGATGGGGACGGCAGCAGCGAAACCACCTGCTGATCCGCTGCAGCGGCAGGTGGACGCGGTCCACGACACCGGGGCCGTCGGGGTGGCCGCTGAGGTGACGTCCCCGCATACCCGGGACGTCGCGCGTGCGGGGACGGCCGAGCGGGGCACTCGGAAGCAGATGCCCCGTAACGGCAGATTTCGCATCGGCAGCGCCACCAAGACCTTCACCGCCACGGTTGAGCTGCAACTGGTCGCCGAGGGGCGCATGTCCCTGGAGGACACCGTCGAGCGCTGGCTTCCCGGAGTGGTCCACAACAACGGCAACGACGGCAACCGCATCACCGTGCGGCAGTTGCTGCAGCACACCAGCGGCATCCAGGACACCGGCCCGGCCATCCCCGCGCTGACCAGCGAGGACGGCTATCGAGCCGAACGGTTCCGCACCTACACCATCGACGAGTTGGTACGGCTGGCGCTCCAACCCTCGCCCACCGTCGCCGCAGACGAGGAACACTGGGCCTATGCCAACACCAACTACCTCCTCGCCGCGCTGATCACCCAGAAGGTCACCGGCCGGAGTTGGGCGCAGGAGGTCACCGACCGCATCATCCGCCCACTGGGCCTGCAAGACACCAGCACACCCGGCAGCTTCCCGTTCATCACGGGCCCGCACGCCCACGGCTACGCGTTCGACACCGCCACCGACGTGACCGTGCTCAACGCGAGCATGGCCGTCGGCTCCGGATCGATCATCAGTACCGCGCACGACATGAACCGGTTCTACGCCGCACTGCTCGGCGGACGTCTGCTGCCGCCGGCGCAACTCGACGCCATGACGACCACCGTCAACGCGCCCGAGCTGGGCATACGGTACGGACTGGGCCTGGCCGAGATCGGGTTGTCCTGCGGTGGCAGCTACTTCGGTCACCGGGGCGAACTGCTCGGCTACATCACCTGGGGCGGCGCCACCCGAGACGGGACGCGGACCGCCGTGGTCTACGTCAGCAATGACGGCGGCGAAGGCACCGAACAGGCCATGACGAAGCTCATGGACCAGGAACTGTGCCGGACCCGCCCCTAGAGAGGGGTTCGGGAGGGACCGGCGCGGACGGCGAGAAGACGAGCTGCGGCTCGGTGCGCTCGAGCCAACTGCGGTACCAGTGCGCGAAGTCCTGCCCGGTGGGCTTGATCCCTTGGTCCACCGGCCGCAGGTCCTCCCAGATCGCACCGCGGTACGGGCCGTTTCTCACCAGCAGCGACGTGCCGCCGCAGCCCTGGCGACATCAGTCGAAGGCGCAGTCGATCGAAGGCGGCCTCCACGCGATGGTGCAGATCGGCGCCGTCCTTGGAAGTGCGCTGGGAGGGAGGGTGGGTTCATCGTCGGGGCCGTATGCTCGCCGATCGTGCGCACATACAGACCAACATGGCTGACCCCGAGCCGCCTGATAGTTCCCGCCCTGGCTGCCGTGTTCGCAGCCGGCTGGTATCTGGGGCAGCCGGTCCTGCCCTCACGATGTGAGGCGCCGACAGTACCCGTGCGGTACAGCGACCACCTGGCGGCCGACAGGTTCAGCGGCTGCGACGACAGGCCGCGCCTGTTGGCTTGGCTTTCCGGGGACTTCCGCTGAGCTGGTCGTGGGCTCCGGCCGTGGGGGTAGGGGTCTCTGCACCGCGGCGATTCCCCCGGGCGGTTGCCAGAGCTGCCGGCGGTCTGCTGCTGCGCGGAATCCTGGGATCAGGACGGGGTCCGGTCCGACGGGTTCCGGTCCACGGTGCGGGTACGCGGGGGCGGCAGGCGAAACAGCCCGCTCAGCTTGCGGAGAGCCGGTTTGTCACCGGAGACCGACGCGGTGCCGGTCTCGATCGCCTCCATGAGCGTGAGATCTTGACTGGTCAGCCGCAGGAAGACCTCCTGGCCGAGCGTGAGGGTCACGTCCGGGTGCTGCGCCGGTCCGTGCAGGAGCTCCAGCAGCCCGTCGTCGACCCGTGCGTGGAAGACCTCGGTGTCGATACGGAACTCGTAGACCGCGTGCAGGCCGGTGGCGGCCGCCGGGTCGAAGCAGGCGCGCAGACCGAGCATGGCCCAGCCCGGATGGAACGTCTCGCTCGGCCGACGCGGGCCCATCGACCACTTCAGGCCCCACCGGGCCAGCTCCAGGATCGCTGGGGCGAGTTCCTCCCCGGCCTCGGTGAGGGCGTATGCGGGGGTTCGGGCGGGGGGCGGAAGCGTGATCTTGTGCGTCAGCCCCTCGCGCTCCAGGTGCTTCAGCCGGGCGGCCAACAGCCCCGTACCGAGGCCGCGCAGGCTGGCCTGCAAGTCACCGAACCGTTTGGGCCCGGTCAGCAGCTCGCGGATCAGGAGCAGCGTCCAGCGTTCGCCGACGATGTCGAGGGTGCGCGCGGTCGCGCAGTACTGGTTGTACGTTCGCTGTTCCACTTTGTCATTCTAGACTTTGAGCTTCCTGTTCCTGAAGGAGACAGGTATTGAGGAGTATCCGGGCCAGCGGCTCCGGATCGGTGAGCATCACGTCGTGCGGGCCGTCCAGGGCGTGGGTGCGGTAGCCGAGGGACTCGCCGAACCGGTCGAAGGGGTAGGTCTGGGGCCTGCAGTAGACCGCTGTGCCGGGTATCCGGTCCACGGCCCCGGTCAGCCGCGTGCCCTCGGTGAACGAGCGCAGCGACTGAGGGAGCAGGCGGGCGGCGAGACACGCGGCGTTGGCACCGTTGACGATGCCGAACGCTGCGGGGGGCGGAGGCGGGATCTGCCGGTCGTCTCCTCGCGTCCTGGCGGCCGCACGGATCGCGTCGGCGAAGGACTCGGGAGCCAGACTGAACATGCTGGCGCCGTGCGGCCCCGCCCACCCGTCCACCAGCACGATATGGTCGACGGCCTGCGGTCGCGCGTCGGCAGCCTGCCGCACGACCAGGCCCGCGTAGCTGTGCCCGACCAGCACCAGATCGTCCTTCTCCGGACAGGCGTCGAGAGCGGCGACGAGCGTGTCGACGTGGTCGTGCAGCCCGTGGTCGGGGGTGGAGCCGAGGTCCGGGGTGAGCGTGTGCGCCCCGGCGGCACGCAGCAGGGGGACGAGCCGGCCCCAGGCCCAGGGACCGTGCCACGCACCGTGGACGAGAACGAAGGTGGTCATCGGCGATCCCCCGCGCGCAGCAGCGGCAGCACCTGGTCCGCGAACTCCTCCAGCGCCGCGTCATGGTCCTCGACCGCCAAGCGGATCACGAGGTGGCGGGCACCGGCCGCGACGTAGCCGGTCAACCACTCGACGGCCTCGGCGGCGGTCCCGGCGAACAGGGCCTGGATGGAGGCGACGATCTCGAGGGGCGCCTGATAGTAGCGTTCGATGCTCGTCCGCAGGCGCCTGCGCGCCTGGTGCGGGTCTTCGTCCAGGCAGAGCGTCGCGTACAGGGCGGGGGTGACCGAACGGGCCGTGGCGGTCTGCACGATGGCCTGCCGTTCCGTGGCGTAGGTCGTCGCGGAGGGCGGATAGGGAAGCCAGCCGTCGGCGAGGCGGGCCACGCGCCGCAGCGCCGGCCCGCCGCTGCCCGCCAACCAGATCGGCGGCCCTCCCGGGCGGGACGGCGGGGGAGTGATGCGTACGTCGTCGAAGGAGAAGTACTGACCGCGGTACGACACCGAATCCCCTGACCAGAGTCGCCGCATGGCGTCGATCGACTCCTGCAGGCGCCCGATGCGGCGGGTGAAGTCGACGCCGACGGCGGCGAACTGGGCCTGGGTGTCCGGATTCGGGAACCCCCCACCCATGCCCGCGATGACCCGTCCCTCCGACAGGCGGTCCAGTGTGGCGAGTTGGTGCGCCAGCAGGATCGGATGGCGCAGCGCCGGCAGGAGCACGGCGGTTCCCAGCGTGACCCGCTCGGTGGCCTGGGCGACGGCGGCCAGCAGCAGCAGCGGATCGGCGCGCGGCCGGGTCACCGGACTCTCGCCTGCCCAGACCGAGTCCAACCCCAGCTCCTCCGCCCGCCGCGCTTGGGCGACGAGCCGCCCCGCATCGTGCTCCTCCCGCACCGACTGGTCGCGCGTCGGCAACAGATAACCGACCTTCAGCTTCGCCATGGGTCCTCCCCGCCGTTGTGAGGTTCTCGACCCTATGCCATTGACTTCCTGTTTTTGAAGTGAAAAGTTCTAAGTCAGGTAGCTAGTTGAGGAGTTCGACATGACGGAAGCGATATACACGGCACAGGCGCACGTCACCGGTGGCAGGAACGGCCACGGGCGCACAGGCGACGGCCGACTGGATCTGGAACTGCGACAGCCCAAAGAGCTGGGCGGGGACGGAGAGGGCGTCAACCCCGAGCAACTCTTCGCGATCGGATACGCCGCCTGCTTCGGCTCGACACTCGACCTCATCGGGCGGCGCAGCAAGCTCACCGCGGACGACGCGGAGATCGACGCGTCCGTCGCCCTCATCCCGGCCGTCGGCGGCCGCCTGCGGCTCGCCGTGGAACTGCGGGTCTCTTTGCCCTCGCTCACAGCCGGGCAGGCGGTCGAACTCGTCAGGACCGCCCACCAGGTCTGTCCCTACTCCAGTGCCACCCGGGACAACATCGACGTCGCGCTGGTCGCCAACGACACCCGGCTGTGACCTCGGCCCGTCCCCGAGCACCCCGACGACCGGCCGCCACACCACAACCGCAGGGTGGCCGGCCTGCAGCGCTGCTCGCCGGACACCATGTGTGGGGCGGGCGCGGTCCCCCGGGGAGCGTGCGCCGGCGGGCCGGTACCGGTGGGAGGCGGCGCGGTCCGGCAGGCCCCTGCCCGGGCGGTGGCACGAGCGAGGACTTCGTCGGCGCCCTTCGTCCAGGTCGGGGGGCACGGGTTCACGTTCCCGGTCATGGTCCAGGTTCGGCTGCCCTTCTCCGACTGGAGGGACCTGCGGGTGCCGCGTCGTAGCAGCCGTGCGGCGGTGTCCGCACGGGGGAGCGGGGGCCGCGAACGGTAGATGGGCGGCAGGTGCCTGTGGTAGCGCTCCGGCGGTGCGCGCAGCTGCGGGGGCCGGTGTCGTCGCTGGGGCCGCAGAAGGGGTGCGGTCGGCGTCACGCTGCGGGCAGCGCCTCGCGCACCGCGCCGTACACCGACCGGGCCAGCCGGCCGCCCCATACGCTGCGCGGTCCGGCGAACGCGTGCAACTCGTCTCCGGATTGCGGCGAGCGAGCAGCGACACACACCGCGTCGGTGGGCGTGCCCGAGCAGTCGTAGCCCGCGTCGAGCAACGCCTGGACCTTGGCTTCGGTGGCGGTGGCGACCGCATTGACCAGGGCCGCGTCGGTCAACGCCGCCGGCACACGGACCATGATGTTGATCGTTCCCGGCGCTTGCAGGACAGGGACGGCCTCTACCTGCGCGGCAGCCCAGCCGCGGACCGATATCCCTGCCGTCACCAGCGTCTCCACGCCGTTGTCGCCGGCCAGCGCATACGCCTGCACGTTGGCTGCCGTCATCAGACCCACGCCATTGCCCTGCGCACCGAACCCACGAGCCACCTCGACCAGGTGGTCACCGGGATCAACGCGCCGGTACCCATGGGCGACCTGGGCGTTGAGAACCCAGGCGCGTTCGCCGATCCCGCCGCCCAAGACGGCGCTGCTGATCATCCGCCAGCCAGGCCCCGCATGCCACAGCAGAGCGTGGAGCACCTGGCCGTCCTCGACGCGACTCTCCTGCCGTACCGACAGGCGACCCGGGGCATGCGCTATCGGGATGGCGCTCGACACGACCTGCTGCTCCTTCCATAGTGCTGACCGGCTGATCGTATCCGCGCGTTGCACCGCCAGGATCGGACGCATGCCAGTGGTCGGGGTGCAGTCAAGCCACGGGGCGCAGAGGCTTCGTGCCGGTGCGGCACGCAAGGCGCCGGGCAGCGGCGGGAAGCCCTGCGCCACCGCCGACCTTCCGACGCCGCGGCCTCACCCCCTGCCCGGCGTTTCCACGGCACGGGGACGGTACCGGCGCTCCGGGCGGGGTGCTGGCGCAGCGGCATCGGCCCCGGCGGCCCTCCCGGCCCGTGTCCGCGCGCTCTCCCCGGGAAACCGGCCAGCGGCAGACCGCGACCAATCCGATCGTCCGAGCGCTCCGAACCACTGCAGAGGGCCCTTCGCGTCGGCGAGCACCGGCCCGCCGCGCGCAGAAAGGACCGGGCGGTCATGGGCGGGAAGCCGGGGAAAGCAGCGCCGGTCGGGGCGGCACCACGACACGAGGGGCCGCGCTGTCGCGTCCTCGCCCGCATCGGCACTGGCCCGGGCTGCCGGTGACGGCCCGCGACCGTCCCCTCCCACCGGACGGGCGAGGACACCACCGCCCGCACCCCACAACCCAGGGAATCACCTCATGACGTCTTCCATCGCGCAGCGGCTGTGCGCGCTCCTCGCCCGCGTTCTGCCCGGACCGCTGCCCGTCCGCGTGCGGGCCTGGGACGGCAGCGAAGCGGGGCCACCCGCAGCGCCCGTCGTCATCGTGCGCTCGCCGCAGGCTCTGCGCCGACTGCTGTGGCAACCCGGTGAGCTGGGCCTGGCCGAGGCCTACATCGCCGGTGACCTCGACGTCGAGGGCGACGTCGGCACGGCCCTGGGCGCTATCTGGCAGCACGTGCGCGACCGCGGACCCGCAGCGCCGTGGCACAGCCCCCGCCAACTGGCGGAACTGGCAGCCGGCGCCGTGCGGCTCGGCGTCGTGGGCCCGCGGCCCCCGGCTCCCCACACCCCGCGGGCCCGCCTGCGCGGGGCCCTGCACAGCTCAGCACGCGACCGGGCCGCCATCAGCCACCACTACGACCTGTCCAACGACTTCTACGCCCTGCTGCTGGACGAGTCGATGGCGTACTCCTGCGCCTACTGGACCCGGCCCGACGATCCCTCCTACCACCTGGCCGACGCCCAACGGGACAAGGTCGATCTGGTCTGCCGCAAACTGGGCCTCGAACCGGGCATGCGGCTGCTGGACGTCGGCTGCGGATGGGGCGCCCTGAGCCTGCATGCGGCCCGCGCGTACCAGGCACAGGTCACGGCGGTGACGCTGTCGTCGGAGCAGCGTGACTTCGTCACCGCGCGCGTCGCCGAGCTGGGTCTGGCCGACCGGGTGGAGGTACAGCTGCGGCACTACCGCGATATCGAGGGCGGCGGGTACGACGCCGTGAGCGCCATCGAGATGGGCGAGCATGTCGGGGACGTCGAGTACCCGGCGTTCGCCCGCCAGCTCCGCAGCCTCCTCCAGCCGCGCGGCCGCCTGCTGGTGCAGCAGATGTCGCGCGGCGCCCACGCGCCGGGGGGCGGGGCGTTCATCGAAACGTACATCGCCCCCGACATGCACATGCGGCCGGTCGGCCAGACCGTCGACCTCCTGGAATCGGCGGGATTCGAAGTCCGGTCGGTGGAGGCACTGCGGGAGCACTATGCGCGCACCATCGACGCCTGGCGGCAGACGCTGGAAGAGCACTGGGACGCCTTCGTCACCCTGGTCGGGCAGCCCACCGCGCGCGTGTGGCGGCTCTACCTGGTCGGTGGCGCGGCGGCGTTCGCGGAACGGCGCATGGGCGTCGACCAGATCCTCGCTGTACGGCCCACCCGAGAGGGCGACACCGCCATGCCCCCGACGCCGCGCGGCTGGTACGAGCCGGAGCAACCGCGCTGAGCGTGCGCACCGATACCCACCGAGGAAGCCGTCGGATGTCCCGGCGCGCTCAACCGGGGCGGACCACCGCGTGATCGCCCGGCTCCGGCGTGCCTACGCCGGGCTGCTCGCGCGGGGCATCCGACCGCCGAGGGGCGCCGGCGGCGTGCCGATGCGTGCGCAGGAGGGTCGAAGTCCACCCGCACCGGCCAGTCGGGCCACGCGGTCTCCGGTGCCGGGATCGGCTGGGTCGACGACCCCGGACCGGAGATCGCGTGGCCTGCTGAGCGGCACACGCCGCCGCTCAGCTCACGGGCGCCACGGGCGCCACGCGCTACGCGCGCTGGGGCCAGACAGGGCCCTGCTCGGTCCAGACGACACCCTTGTTGCGGCAGAGGCAGAAGGGGTGGCCGACGGGGTCGGTGTAGACGCGGAAACCGTAGCCGTTGGGGCCGACGCAGTCCCGCTCAAGGGTCGCGCCGAGGGCCAGGACGCGGCGCTGTTCGGCCTCGATGTCGTCGACTTCGAAGTCGAGGTGGAACTGCTTGGGGTGCTCGCTGTCGGGCCACTGCGGGGCGCGGTAGTCCTCCACCGGCTGGAAGGCCAGTTCGATCCCGCCGAGCTGGATACCAGCCCAGTCCTCGGTACTGTCCTCCTTGACCGGGAGCCCCACCACCTCGGAGTAGAAGGCGGCGAGCTTCATCGCGTCCGGGCAGTCGATGATGAAGTCGGTGAGTCGTAGCATCCCGCGATCCTGCCACATGATTAATTGAGTCGGCCGGCGAAACCGGCCCCAGCGGCGGACGCGGACCGTGTCCTCCCGGCGGAGCCGTCGCGCAACCACAGCCTGGAGCGAGCCCGGCCCGATCGGCCCTTACTGACGCGGTGTCTCGGCGGGTGGATACTTGACAGGTGAACCTGTTCGCACCAACGCTCACCGACCTGCGGGCGCGACTCGGCAGCACCCTGTTCAGCCGGGTCGCCGGCCCCGAGGGTGCGACGAACCGCGCCCGCATCCACGACACGCCAGGCCCGCGCTGGTTCGGCCCCGAACGCCCCATCCGCGTGGTCCACGGCGACGCGTCCATGTTCATCGGCGGGCTGCGGGCCCTGCTGCTCCAGTCCTTGCACCCGCTGGCCATGGCCGCTGTCGCGGCGCACTCCGGGTATCGCGGCGATCCCTGGGGCCGGCTCCAGCGCACCAGCACGTTCCTCGCCGTGACGACCTACGGCCCGGCGCAGGACGCCCAGGAAGCGGTCGCCCGGGTGCGGGCGGTGCACGAGCGCGTACGCGGCAGCACCGCGGCGGGAGAGCCGTACCGCGCCGCGGATCCACACCTGCTGGGATGGGTGCACGTCGCCGAGGTGGACAGCTTCCTGCGCGCCCACCAGCGCTACGGAGCCCACCCGCTCGACGACGCGGGCTGTGACGGCTACGTCGCCGACACCGCCGAGGTGGCCACCGCGCTCGGCGTCGTGGACCCGCCGCGCGACCGGGCCGAACTCGCCGAGCGCCTGGCCCGCTACCGCAAGGAACTGCGCGCCACTCGGGAGGCACGCGAAGCGGCGCGCTTCATCCTGCTCAACCCGCCGCTGCCACTGCTGGCGCGGCCGCCCTACGCCGTCCTCGCCGCGAACGCCGTGGCCACGCTCCCGCTGTGGGCCCGGCTGCCGCTCGCACTGCCGTACGTACCGGGCGTCGAGGAGACCGGGGTCCGGTTGTCGGGACATGCCCTGACCAAGGTGATCCGCTGGGCGATGACGCCGCCCGACGTCGATCCGGTCCCGTAGGCCCGATCCAGCAGGCGTAGCGCGCGGACGACGTCCCGCGGGGGCCGGGCGGAGATCCTGGCCGGCATGCCGGCAGACGCCCGGAGCGCCGGCGGCACGGCGGGAGCGCCGCTTTGCCGCGACCTGATGTTCCAGCCAACTCATGGCTTGGTTGCACTGTGTTGACATGTTATTAACGCAGCGTTGCTATGCTCGCGGAAACCGTCTCCCGGACATCCCTCCGCTATCCGCCGGACGTTGAGACCTCCTGGCCGATCGGACCGCCGAGCACACCGCCGCCCGTCGCCTCGCGTCCCGGCACCCAGCCGGACCGCGGTACGCCGGAACGGGCGGAAGGCGTCTCCCTGCCGCCGCGCTCGGCCGGAGCCGCCGAGCATCCCCGCGACCGACCTCACCCCCCCCGCGCTGACCGACAGTCCTCGCGACTCGCCCGCACGTCGTCACACCGACGCCCCCAGGGGCTTCAAGGAGGCACCCCCATGAACCCGTCACCCTGCCCGAGCCGCCGCGACCAACGGACCCTCCAGCCGCCGCAGCAGGCCTGCCCCCCGGCACCCGCACCCTCACCACGGACCCGACGCGGCGTCGTGCACCGCCCATCGGTCGCCGACGCGGCCAGGGCCCACCGGCCGGCGATACCGGGCGCCGCCCCCTCTCGCGACAGCGCAACCGTCGCAGCTCACCAGCCCTCCCCGGCGATCGACACCGCCCGCCCGCAGTGAGCGCGCGTTTACCCGGCCGCCTGCCGCGGACCGGCCCGCGCCGCCCCACCCACTCCGGGCCCCTCGCCCTGCGGGCGGACGTCACCGCTTCCCTCGTGGTCTTCCTCGTCGCCCTCCCGCTGTGTGTGGGGGTGGCGGTCGCGTCCGGCGTACCGGCCGAACTCGGCCTGGTCACCGGCATCGTCGGCGGCCTGGTCACCGGCCTGCTGCCCGGCAGCAGCCTGCAGGTGTCGGGGCCGGCGGCCGGACTGACGGTGCTGGTCTACGAAGCGGTGCAGGCCTACGGCCTGCCCGCCCTGGGCGCGCTGGTCCTGGCCGCAGGCCTCCTGCAGGTGCTCATGGGCGCGCTGCGGCTCGGCCGCTGGTTCCGCGCCATCTCGGTCGCGGTCGTGGAAGGCATGCTCGCCGGCATCGGGCTGGTCCTGATCGCAGGCCAGCTCTACTCCCTGGCCGACAGCAAAGCTCCCGCCAGCGGACTGGGAAAGATCGCCGGGCTGCCCGCCCTGCTGTTCGACACTGCCCGCTCCACCACCTCCCTGACCGCGTTCGCCGTCGGCACGGGCACCATCGCGGTGCTGCTCGTGTGGAAGCGACTGCCCGCCAAGGCGCAACTGCTGCCCGCACCCCTGGCCGCCGTCGGCCTCGCGACCCTCGCCTCGGCGCTGTTCGCCCTGCCGGTGGCCAAAGTCGAGGTGAAAGGGCTGCTGGGAGTGGTGCAGGAGCCCGACCTCGGGCATGTCGCCCGCATCGCCGAAGTCGGCACCATCGGGACCGTGCTGGCCTTCGCCCTCATCGCCTCGGCGGAGAGCTTGTTCAGCGCGGCAGCGGTGGATCGGCTCCACGACGGCCCGCGCACCCAGTACGACAAGGAACTGATGGCGCAGGGCGCGGGCAACGCCGTCTGCGGCCTGATCGGGGCGCTGCCGATGACCGCGGTCATCGTCCGCAGCGCCGCCAACGTCCAGGCCGGGGCCCGCAGCAAGGCCTCCCGGGTGCTGCACGGCCTGTGGCTCCTGCTGTTCGCCGCGCTGCTGCCCGCCACGCTCGGCGTCATCCCCCTGGCCGCGCTCGCCGGCGTGCTGGTGCACGCCGGCGGCAAGCTGATCCCCGTCAAGCGGCTGGCCGTGCTGTGGCGGGAGCACCGCGGCGAAGCCCTGATCCTGGTGGTCACGGCCGTGGCGATCGTGGCGGTGAACATGTTCGAGGGCGTCCTGATCGGGCTGGGGCTCGCCGTGGTCAAGACCGCCTGGGAGGCCTCCCATGTGCACGTGGAAGTGGTCGACGCGGGCACCGGTCCGATCCAGGCGCACCTGAAGGGCAGCGCGACCTTCCTTCGCCTGCCGAAGATCCTCGACGTGCTGGAGGCCCTGCCGCAGAACCGCCCCATCGAACTCAGCCTGTCCGGCCTGCACTACGCCGACCACGCCTGCCGCACCTCCCTCAAGAACTGGGCCGCCCGCCACAGCGCCGAAGGCACCGTGCCGGTCCGCGTCACCCCCGCCGCCTGACCCGGCGACGGCACAACGGTCAGCGGGTCCGCCGAATCCGTTCGGCGGACCCGGCCGAGGAATGCCGGCGCCGTTCTACCGCCGGCCTCGGCAGCGGCCCCGGGAACGGGGGCCACGATCGCCCACCCCCCCACCGGAGCGCATTCGCCCGGGACCGGATCCGGGTGCAGGTGAAGCCGGCGTCTCACTCCTCGTGGTCGTGATCTGCGCGACCCCGGCATCGCCGACCATCTGCACCGCAATCGCACCACGCCTCGCTCCAGGACCCTGACCTTCGGTCACAACGGTGCATGGCTGCTGTCAGTAGCGGCGGCTAGGTTGAAGTCACTGAAGATCGGCCGCACCGGCCGGTCCCTGGGGAGGGGTGTGCCATGGCGGCTGCGCAGGCGGACGAGACGACGTATTTGGAGCTGTCGCAGGACGACGGCGGGGCGCACAAGTTCTACGAGGTGACCGTCGCCGACGCGACGGTCTCTGTGCGCTACGGGCGGATCGGCGCCGACGGGCAGCTCCAGGTCTCGACGTTCCCCACGGCGCAGAAGGCGAAGGCCGCGGCGGCGAAGAAGATAGGCGAGAAGGTACGCAAGGGATACGCGCCGGCGGTGCCGGGGCAGCGCGCCGCGCGTGCGGTGACGCGCCGCCAGGTGACCTCGGCGCCCTCCACCGCGCGGGCGACGGCGCCGGTGCTGTGGCGGTTCCGTACGGGCGCTTCGGCCTTCGGGATCCACATCGACGAGGACCGCTGCTGGGTGGGGAACCAGCGCGGCGATGTGTACACCCTGGGCCACGACGGCGAGGTGCTGGCCCGGTTCTCGCTGCCGGACGGCGTCAAGTGCCTGGTGGCGGACGACTTCTGGATCTACGCGGGGTGTGACGACGGCAAGGTGTACGACCTGTCGTCGAAGGTGCCCTTCGCCGCCTACGAGATCGCTGACGACGTGGACATCTTCTGGCTGGACATCCACGAGGGCGTGCTGAACGTCGCCGACCGCAACGGCGGGCTGACCGTCATCGACCACGAGGACGAGTTCCAGTGGTCGCGCAAGTCAGCCGGTTCCAACGCCTGGATGGTGCGAGCGGACGACCGGGCGGTCTTCCACGGACACACCCACGGGGTGACGGCCTACGCGGCCGACGGCAGCGGTGAGTTGTGGCACACCCGCACCACGGGCAACGTGCTCTTCGGGTGGCAGGAGGACACCGCGGTCTACGCGGGCACCGGGCGGCGCGTGGTGGAACGGCTGTCGAAAGCAACGGGCCGCATCGAGGCGACGTACACCTGTGACACCGCCGTGTACTCCTGCGCCACCTCCTCCGGCGGCCAGTACGTCTTCGCGGGCGATTCCGCCTCCTCGGTCTACTGCTTCGACGCGGACGGCACCCGGCTGTGGAAGCTGGGCACGGGCGGGGGCTCGGCGCTGTCGATGCAGTACCGGGACGAGAAGCTCTACATCGTGACCACGGACGGCTCGCTGGCCTGCATCGACGCCAGCGCGGCGGCGATCGCCGCGGCGCAGACCGGCACCGTGCCGGTGGCCCGGGACGTCAAGGAAGCCGCCGCACTGCCGACGTACACCCCGGCGGCGACCCTGGCGACGGTGAGCGCGGTGCCCGCACCGGGGGACGGAATCCTCGTCGAATGCGTGCAGGTGGGCGGGCGACTGCGGGTCCACGTCCTCTCGGACGGCTTCGAGCCGACGTGGCACGTGCAGTTCCCGCGCTCGATCCGGCAGGTCGGCGCCCGCTACGTGGTCGACGCCCTGCACACCTCATCCGGCGGCTTCTACCGGGTACGCGGCGAGATCAAGCGACTGGTGTAGCTCCGGACGCGGCCTACGGCGGCCACTGGACCGCACCCGCCGGAGGGCGCCGAGGAGCAAGACCTGCCTCCCCGGACCGGGTGGTGCCGTGCCCGCGGGTGCGGCGCCGCCCGGTCCGGGGCCCGTCCTCACGCGGTGCGTTACGGGTGGAACCGCCACCGGCCTTCGGAAAGGACATCCACCTCGCCGTCCCTGACGCGCAGGGCCGTGTCGTCGTCGATGAAGTAGAGCGGGAAGTCCGCCCGCGCGGCGATGCGATCAGCCCAGGCGTCGACCCGCTCGGGGAAATCCGGCGAGTACAGGTGGGGCTTGAGATACCAGTCGAACAGGCCGAACGGTGGTTGCACGGTCGTCGCGCCGAGCACGTGGAGATCCGCGGTGTCCCCGATGACCTCGGCGGAGTGTTCGGTGAGATGACGGCTGAAGATCATGGATCCGGCACTGACCCCCACGTAGACCCGGCTCTCCAGCGCCTCGAGAAAGCCGTCGACCAGGCCGTTGTCGGTGATGCTGCGCGCGAGGTGATAGTGGTTGCCACCCCCGACGTAGATGACGTCGGCGCGGAGGAGCCGGTCGAGCACCATCTGCCGGGGCAGGCCGTTCAGCTCCAGGATGTCGAACTCACGCCAGCCCAATCGGTGCAGGCGGTTGATGTCCGCGACGACCCACCCGTGGTCGCCGGGTTCGGCGACGGATGCCGTGGGAATGTAGACGATGTTCGCCGACTCGAACGGCTTGCCCAACATCTCCCGCAACGCGTCCCGCAGCGTGTCGTTGCGCAGGCCACTGGCCGTCAACAGATAGTTCATCGGGTGATCCAAGCATGGCTGCCGGGTGCCCGCAACGAACCCACGATCTCCCCACACAGGCAGGGCAGGGCCTGCGCCTGCACCGTGCGAGGGCAGCCGACGGCGGCGCGCAGAGGCGCCCGACGCCGCCCCGTGCACGCCGACAACGCTCGCGACGCACCCAGCGTCGACCGCCCGCCGCCGGCCTCTGGGCAGGAGGACGGGAGCACGTCCCCCGCGCGCCTCGCGCAGCGCAGAGTGCCCATCGGCACCGGCGCCCGCGGTGTCCTCAGAGCAGGGGCTTCTCCACCGCGGGCGTGGTGAGCTCAGCTCGCGTGATACCGGCCGCGAGGAGCTCCTCGATGACGATTTCGAGGACGGTGCGGGCCATGAGGGGGAAGACGCCACCCTTGCAGTCCAACCAGATCAGGGGAGAGCCCTCATCCACGCTGACACCGTTCGGCGTGTACCAGGGCCCAGGGGGGCCGGTGAGTCCGCAGGGGATATCCGGCTGCATGCTGCCGTCGTTGGCGACACGGTAGAGGCGCGGTTCGGCCGCATGCAGGGCGCCGATCGCGCGGGCCGGATCCGCGCACTGCACAGCGATTCGCCAGTCCTGGTGATCAGCGATCCAGCGGTCGGTGTCGTATTCCATGCTGCGGATCGGCAACGTCAGGTGGTCCACGACGATGCCGTCGGGGTCGCTGAGGGACGCCGCTCCTTCTGCCATCCAGCGTGCGGCCCGGCCATCAGCTTCCTGGGCGTAGGCCTCGGCCGCGTGCCACACCGTCGTGCGGTCGCCGTCTCGCGCGATCGTGAACGGGATCTCCGCGTGCCGCCGTTCATCGACGCCCGCCGTCGCAACAATCCGGCATCCGAGCTCCAGTGCGGCCTGCGGATCGTTGCCGAGCGCTGTCATCCACTGCTCTCTGTCCACTCGTCCTGTCTACCAAAGCCCTCGGACATGACAGCCGCCAGCGCAGCCACCGGCCCCGCCAGCGCACACTGCGGGCACCGACAGCCCGCCTCCCGGTGCCGTGTACCGCACTCACCCGCCAGGCGCCTCCCGGACGGCCGGACCGGCGCACTTGCCCGCCCTGCCCGGCCGTCCGGTGGTGCGAGCCCCGGGACGGTGGGGTCAAGGCCGGGACCGGCTCCCGGCCGTCACGCTGACGGGGTGGCGGACGACCGCGTCGAAGAGGTAGCCCTGGGTGTTGGGGGTGGTCCGCACGGGCTGTGTGCGGCCGGTGGTGTCCGTGGCGCGAGCCAGTAGGGCGGTGGGGCCGGGCGTGTCGGGGTGCCAGTCGGCGGACCAGCGGGACCACGCCGCCGCGCGGGGACGATCGTGCAGCCGGGCGCGCTGCCAGGTGACTCCGTCGTCGGTACTGACCTCGACGCGCCGGATGCCCCCGTTGCCGGACCAGGACCGGCCGGTCAACCGATGCCGGGTGCCTGCGGCGAACGTCGCGCCGGGGGCGGTCTCGAAGGCGCTCTTGAGGGTTTGCCGGGTCAGCGGGGCGCTGCCGCCCGCGGGGTAGGCGGAACCGAACAGTTTGTAGAAGTCGGTGTTCCACGGTGAGTACAGCGCCTGGTCCGCGACCTCGATGTCGCCGACCCATTTGATGTTGGAGATACCGACCCAGGACGGCACGATCACGCGCACGGGGTAGCCGTGGTCGTACGGCAGCGGCTCGCCGTTCATCTCGAAGGCGAGGATCACGTCGTCGACGGCCTTGGCCACCGGCAGCGGGCGCCGCACCCGGCCGAGGTTCACCCCGCCGGACACGTAGTCGTCGTCCAGGCCGCGCGGCTGGACGTCCACGGCGTTCCGGCTCAGCCCGGCACGGTGCAGGACATGGGAGAGCGGGACACCGCGCCAGCGGGCGGTCCCGATGGCGCCGAGGGTCCAGGCGGTTCCGGCGACGGTGTCGCCCTGCTGGGAGGTGAAGTAGCTGCGGCCGTTGCCCGCGCACTCGACGAACGCGTTGATCGTCACGGACGGCATGCGACGCAGATCGTGGTAGTCGAACTCCACCGGCCGGGTGGCATCCGGTGCGCCACGCAGGCCGCTGCCCCAGAGCTTGAGGGTCCAGGTGTCCCGGTCCAGCACGGGCGTCGAGGTGTGGTTGCGGACGAAGAACCGGTCCACCGGGGTATGGAAGCCCGTCCCTCGCAGCCCCGCCCAGTTCGTCTCGGCGTTGGTGCCGCGGATCGTGAACAGCTCCGGCGGGAGCGGTTTGACGATTCCGGGGCCCGGCGCGGCGGCGGGGGTGGCGGCCGCTGCTGGTCCCGGCAGGGTGGCCAACGTGGTGACCACGCCGGCGGCAGCCGCCAGCCGCAGGAGGTCACGGCGGGACACACCGTCCGCTCGCGCCTCACCGGCCAGCCACTGGGCCAACCGGTGCCGGTCATAGGTCGATTCGTCGCTACGCATGGGGACATGCCTCTCGGGGGAAGAGGGTGGACAGAAGGGTGGTTCGCCTCCAGCGCTGTCGATGGGCGCGGACGTGAGCGCACACGCGTGGCGTACGCCGACGGTGCCCGCGGCCGGGCGGAGGAGGGGTGGAGCCGAAGCGAAGGTCAGCAACAACAGCCGCGCGGCACAAGGCGGCACACGGCTGAGATACGGCTGTCGGCGATCACGGACCCGATGTTACGGCCGGCCCGGCGGGCCCGTCCGGCGTATCCGAAAACCGCGACCGGGGTGGATCGGCGGAGCACCGTCACAGCTCCGCCCAGCGTGGGGTCGGCGATCCACTCTGCGGTGCCGAAGCGCTGCCGTTGGTCGGCGACGCAATTGTGCCGCCTGGTGGCAGTGGTGGGACGCTGCGCTCCTGCCGGCTCGGCTGAGCGCTGCGGCGGCGACGGCACGAGAGCTCTCCACCTGCGGGGTATCCGGCTGCATAGGATCCCCGTATGGGGAACCATGACTACCTCTTGCACGGGCCGCGGGTGGCCATACGCCACGTCTGTCGTCAGGACTACCGTGAGCTCACCGCGCTTGCCCAAGACAGCGCGGAGATGCTGCGCCGCTGGCTGGGCGCCCGCGAGAGCGGCGCTGAGGCGTTCGAGAGCTACCTCCAGCGATTCGAGCAGCCCACCCACGAGGGATTCGTCATCTGCCTGCGCACGACGGGCGCGATCGTGGGCGGCGTCAACATCAACAACATCATCCGGGGCACCCTCCAGACCGGCACCATCGGCTATACGGCCTACGCCTCCACAACCGGCCACGGCTACCTGACCGAAGGACTGAAACTCGCCCTGCAGCATGCCTTCGACGCGTTGAACCTGCACCGACTGGAGGCGAACATCCAGCCGGACAACACCCGGTCGCTGAACCTCATCCAACGCCTGGGCTTCCAGCGTGAGGGCTACTCAACCGCCTTCCAGTTCATCGATGGCGCGTGGCGGGACCACGAACGGTGGGCCATCACCGCTGAGATGTGGGCGCCGCACCGCGACCTCGGAGCGCCGTCCCCGGAGCCCTCCCGCGGGTGATGTCGGTGGCGGCCCATACGGTCGGCACATGACGGATCAGTGGTGGGTGGACCTGCGTCAACGGGTCGAGGCGGCGGGTGCGGTGCCGGCGGGCCGCGCGGTGTTCGGGGCCCTGGGACACGAGTGGCTCGTGGAGGATCCGCTGACCGCTCAGGAGGTGGAGGAGCTCGAAGCCCAGATCGGTGTGCGGCTGCCGGAGGAGTACCGGGCCTTCCTGGTCCACGTCGGCGCGGGAGGCGCCGGACCGGCCTACGGCCTGTTCCCCGTCCGCCGGGTGCACGGCCGCTGGTATTGGGACGGCGACGGCGCGGAGCCGGCCGACCTCTCCCGGCTTGCCGAACCGTTTCCCGACCGGGGTCCGGACCCCGAGCTGCTCGATGACCTCCTGTCCCAACGCCCTGAGGAAGAGGATCTCGACGACCTGGAGGACTACGACGACGCCATGGAGGCGTGGGACGCGCGCTGGGAGGCGGTCATGTTCGCCCCGGAGCGCACCGTCGGCGCCATCGCCATCTCCCACCTGGGCTGCGCCCAAAGGGAGTGGCTGGTCATCAGCGGCCGCCACCGCGGCACGATCTGGTCCGATCGCCGCGCGGACGACATCGACCTCCTGCCGCTCCTCGAGCACGACACCCCGGTGACGTTCGCCCGCTGGTACACCGCCTGGCTGAGCGATGCGGAGCGTGCCGCGGCGTCGGCACCGTAGTCCGTGGCGGTGACGGGCGGAGCATTGGTGGTGGCAGGCCCGGTGCAGCGGGCGCCGCAGCGGGGGTCTGGTCGGGCGCCGGCCCGCCTGCTCCCTGCGCTGGAAGCCCGGCGGGTAGTCGCGGATGCCGCGCTCCTGCGAGCGCGGCCCCGGTGCGGCCCGTCGGGCCGGTGCGCGTCCCGTGCGTCCGTCGACGGAAGGAGCGCGCTGCTCAGGCGGCGCCGGCTGTCGCGGCCTGTGCGACGTCGGCCGCTGTGGGGGCGGAGGGGCGCGGGGTGCGGAGGAGCGGGATGGTCGCGCAGGCGGCGAGCAGGGACGCTGCCGCGACCGCGTACCAGCCGTGCTGGAACGCGGCGACCGCCTGTTCGCGGGTGGGGGTGCCGAGGATGCCGATGAGGATCGCGACGCCGAGGACCGCGCCGATCTGGCGGCCCATGGTGGTGATGGCCGAGCCGGTGGCGAAGCGGGCCGGTGGCAGGGCGGCTACCGATGCCCCGGTCAGGACCGGGATCGTCATGCCGACGCCGAGGCCGGTCAGCATCATGCCGGGCAGGAGGGAGGCGGCGTAGGCCGAGTCGGTGTCGAGTGTGGCTGCCCACCACAGGATGCCGACCGCGAACAGGACCGTTCCCGCCAGCGCGATGCGGCCCGCACCGAAGCGGGCGACGGCGGGCCCGATCCGCAACGCCACCGGCGGCACCAGCAACGGGCCGGGCGCGATGGCGAAGCCGGTGCGCAGCGCGGAGTAGCCCCACACGCCCTGGCACCACAGCACGGCGCCGAGGAGCATGCCGGCGAACGCGATGGCGAACAGGGTCAGGGCGGCCGCGGCGGAGGCGAACGCGGGAACGCGCAGCAGTGGGAGTTCGACGATGGGCACGGGGTGGCGGGCCGAGCGCAGGACGAACCAGGCGCCGAGCACGACCGCGGCGCCCAGACCGCCGAGGGTGCCGGCGCTGGTCCACCCCCAGTCGGGCGCTTTGACCAGGCCGAGGGCGAGCGTGGCGATCGACGCGGTCAGCAGAGCGGCCCCGAACAGGTCGGGCAGCGGACTGTTGGCTGTCCGAGCCCGTGCGGGCGAGGGCAGTACCTTGACGCCGAGCGCGAATGCCGCGATCCCCACGGGCACGTTGACGAGGAACACCCAGCGCCATCCGGCCTCGACCAGCAGCCCGCCGGCGACCGGACCGAGTCCGGCGGCGATGCCGCCGATCGAGGCCCAGGCCCGCACCGCCCCGGGGCGCTTGGCGGGCGCGGTTGTGTCGAGCAGCAGCGCCAGTGAGGTCGGTATCAGCAGCGCGGCGCCGGCGGCTTGCACGAGGCGTGCGGCGACCAGCGTGGCGACGTTGGGCGCCAGTGCGCACCCGACCGAGGCGAGGGTGAAGACCGCCAGTCCGGTCAGGAAGACCGGCTTGTGTCCGGAGCGGTCGGCGACGCGGCCGGCGACGACGAGGAGCGCGGCGAAGACGATCGCGTAGCCGTTGAGGACCCAGGACAGGGCGCCGAGGTCGCTGTCGCCGAACGAGTCACCGATGGCCGGGAGAGCCACGTTGACGATGAACAGATCGAGGTTCGACATGAAGACGGCGGCTGCGACGGTCGCGAAGACGGCACGGGACGCCTGTGGTGGGTTTGAATGTCCAACTGTCATGGACCGGAGGCTAGCCGCATGGGTTTGAAAACACAACGGACTAGAGGGAGGATGGGAACGTGACCCCGAACGCGAAGCAGGACGAGCACGCGGTACCGCACCCCGACGTGCCCGGTCGGCCGTGCTCCGTGGCCGCCGCGCTGCAACTGATCGGCGAACGCTGGGCCCTGCTGGCCATCCGCGAGATCTTCTACGGCAATCGGCGCTTCGACCAGATCGTCCGCAACACCGGCGCCCCCCGCGACCGCCTCGCCGCCCGCCTGCGCGCCCTGCAAGAAGTCGGCGTCGTCGAGCGCCGCGCCTACAGCCAGCGCCCCGTGCGCTTCGAATACCACCTCACGGAGGCCGGCCGCGATCTCGCACCGGTGATGCGCGCCCTGCTGGCCTGGGGCGATCGCTGGGCGGTGGACGCCCCGCCGGTCGCTTTCCGGCACCACGGCGCACCCGGCTCCGAGCACGAGGAGGAACACGACCTCGATCCGACGTCGACCTGCCGGACCTGCGGTGAGGAACTCGGATCGGGAGGCGTCACGATCGACGTGCGGGCGCCGGGATGGGACCGGACCGGCCCGACCGACGACGCCTGACCGCAGCAACGACCAGCGCCGAAGGGCGCACCGCGAGGGGGCAGGGCAGGCAGCGCCGCTCCCACCAGGGCCCCCGCCCGCAGGAGCAACGTCGGACAGGCCGAGGGTCCGCCGGCCTGCTCGGCGGAGCCTCGGCCCGTATGTGATTATCCCAGGGCGGTCCAGAAGGTGCAGTGGTGGCGTTGTTCCGCTGTGTGCGTGGGGGTGATGTGGTCCGGGGCCAGGGTCAGGACCGCGGGGTGCGGCCAGGGCGGCGAGGACGGGCTGTTGGGGTTGGCCGTGCGGGCGAAACGGGCCCAGTAGTCGATCATGGTGTTGGCCAGGCGGTGCTGCGCCGCGGTCAGGTCGCGGGGGCGGCCGCCCAGGTCGAACAGGTAGGGCAGTTCGCTGGCGTGCGGGGCGCCGAGCGGGAACGGCGGCGTGCCCGAAGTCAGCGGCGGGGCGTGCTCGTCGGCGAACTCGTAGCGCCAGACGGGCACTCGGGCGGCCAGCAGGCCGGCGGTGCGCGCTGTTGGGCAGGCGAAGTTGGCGTCGCCGAGGACAGCGCCGAACACCGGGCCGCCCCCTCCGGTGTGTCGCACCGGGTACTCGCGGACGATCGCTTGTGCCTGTCCGGGGGAGGGGAAGAAGGTGGCGGCGACGTCGGGCCAAGTGGCGGCAGTGACCGGGAAGCCGGCCTGGACGATGCCGGCGGCCCAGCCGTTGCCCTCGTCCTGGGTGTTGCCCAGGAGCACGGGGACGCGGTGGAAGCGGCCGCCCGCAATCGCCGCCGCCGGGTCGCGGGGCAGCAGCTCCGTGCCGTACGCGGGCTGCTGATCCGTGCCCTGGGCGGCCAGGAGCGGGGCGACGTCCCCGCGGCGCAGGCAGGCCATCACGTCGTGGGCCGCGCCGCAGCCGACCTTCGCGGCCAGGTCCGCGCCCGCGGCGCGCGCCACGGACAGGGGTGTGGAGGACGGGGCGAAGGGCCGGTCGGGGCGGCCGGTGCACGAGCCGCTTTCGATGATCGCCCGGTCGAAGAGGGAGGCGGCGTCGGGGGAGGTGAGCTGGGCGCAGACGCTGTAGCCGCCCGCCGATTCGCCCGCCAGGGTCACGTTGTGCGCGTCGCCGCCGAAGGCGCCGATCTCGGCGCGGACCCAGCGCAGCGCCGCCTGCTGGTCGGCCAGACCGAAGGTGCCGGAGCCGGGGAGCCCGCTGAGGGCGAGGAAGCCCAGCGCCCCGAGGCGGTAGTTGACGGTGACGACCACGACGTCGCCGCGGGTGGCCATGCGGTGGGCGTCATAGGAGCTGCCCGCGCCGGTGGTGAAGCCGCCGCCGTGCAGCCATACGATCACCGGCCGGGGGCGAGCGGGTGCCGCGCTGTCGGGGGTGGTGACGTTCAGGTGCAGGCAGTCCTCCTCGATGCTGCCGCCGGGTACCTCGCCGGCCGGCTGCGGGCAGGCGCTCGCGGGCCGGGCCGCATCCCGGGTCCCGGTCCAGGAGGCGACGTGTCGCGGCGGCTGCCAGCGCAACGGGCCCACCGGGGGCGCCGCGTAGGGGATGCCCTCGAAGGTGCGGTAGCCGCCGTGGGTGGCGCCGCGCAGCGCACCGTCGTGGAGGTGGACCACCGTGGGGGCGGTCCGGTCGGGTGGAGGCGGTGGCGCGGCGGTCCAGGCCGTCGCCAGGACGGCCGCCAGGGCGCAGCCCACAAAGGTCAGGACGCGGTGGGTGTGCATGGTTGTCCCCGTTCGGTCAGCTGCCGCCCATGCCGCCGTGCGCGGCGATCATGGTGGTCGGCAGGGTGCGTACCGCTTTCTCCAGGCCCGGCGCGACGGTGGCCAGCTGCCCCGTGCACGCGTCGATCCGGGCCCGGAAGGTCGTGAGGTCCCGCCGGGAGACCACCGACCGCAGACCGCCCGCCGCGGCCAGCGCCAGCAGCGCGGCGTCGGCGACGGGCAGCGCGCCCACGGGTCCCCGGCCGTGCAGCGCCGCGGAGACGCGGGCCCGCAGAGCGGTGAGGACGGCAGGGTCGTTCACGGTCACCCGCCGGGTGCCGAGGCGGGTGCGGGGGGACATGACGGTGAGCACTCCCGCCGCGGTGAGCTGATCCTCCACCTGGGACAGGGACTGCTTGCGGTGGCGGCGGGCCAGGCGCTTCCAGCCGTGCCCGGCGCCGGCATCGCGCAGCACGCCGTCCAGGACCAGGTCACCGGTCGGTGCGGACCCGGAGACCATGACGCTCCCGCCGCGGCCCTCCTGCAGGCGGCCGCGCACCGCCAGGTCGATCAGGGCGGCGGTGCGGACCAGCAGCTCGGTGCGGGACCGGTCGTAGGGGCCGTGCGCCGCGGGATCGTGGGCGAGCAGATACATGAGGCAGGCCAGGTCGTCGTTCACCCCTCGACGCTAGGGCCGGGGCCCGGGGCGGCGGATCGGCCACGAGGACGGGACGGGTCTGGGAACGCAGGAGGAGCGCGGGGCGCTCTCCTCCTCCAGGAGGAGGTGACGTGGTCAGGGGCGGCGCGGCTGCACCAGGCCGTGGTCGTAGGCCGCGACGACGGCCTGGACCCGATCGCGGAGACCCAGTTTGCGCAGCACGGCGGTGACGTGGTTCTTGACCGTCGCCTCCGACAGCCGCAGCCGTGCGGCGATCTCCGCGTTCGACAGTGCCTGACCGATCAAGGTGAGGACCTCCCGCTCGCGGCCGGACAACTCCCGCAGCGACGGTGGCGGCGCCGCGTCGGGCGTGGTGCGCAGGAACCGGTCGAGGACGCGGCCGAGCACGGCCGGCGCCAGCAGTGCGTCGCCGCGCGCGGTCAGACGGATCGCGTCGACGAGTTCCGCCGGGCGCATGTCCTTGAGCAGGAAGCCGCTCGCCCCGGCCCGCAGCGCGGCGACCACATGTGCGTCCGCGTCCCACGTGGTCAGCACGAGCACGCGGGCGCTGCTGCCCGACGCCGCGATCTGCCGAGTGGCCGCGATGCCGTCCAGGACCGGCATCCGCACGTCCACCAGCACCACGTCGGGCGCCAGCGCGGCCGTCAGCCGCACCGCCTCCCGGCCGTCGGAGGCCTCACCGACCACCTGAAGATCCTCCCGGGCGTCGATGATCATGCGGAATCCGGTACGGACCAGCTCCTGATCGTCGGCCAGCACCACGCGCACCGTCATCCCGCCCCCTCCACCGGCAGCTGCGCCGCCACTTCGAACCCGCCGTCGGGCAGCGGACCGGCGCGCAGGCTGCCGCCCACCAGCCGGGCGCGCTCCCGCATCCCCACCAGCCCGCGTCCCGGCCGGGCCGCGCCGGCCCGGCGTGGTGCCGTCCGCCCGTTGTCGACCACCGTGACGTGCACCTGCTGCCCGTCGACGGTTACGCGCAGGCGCACCGTGTCGGCGCCGACCGCGTGCCGCAGGGTGTTGGTGAGGGCCTCCTGGACGATTCGGTACGCCGCCAGGTCCACGGTGGCCGGCAGCTCGCCGGTGGCGCCCTCCCGCTGCACTTGCACGGTCAACCCGGTCGCCCGGACGGTCGCGACCAGCTCCTCCAGGCGCGCCAATGAGGGACCCGGCCCGCGCGGGTCCCCGGCCCCGTCGCTGTCATCGCTGTCCTCGGTCGCCTCGGGCCCGAACGCCCGCAGCAGCAGGCGCAACTCGCCCAGCGCGGAGCGGGCGCCCGTCTCGATGTCCCGCAGCGCCTGGCGCGCCTGATCGGGCCGCTGGGCGAACACGTCGTCAGCGGCGCCCGCCTGAATGACCACCACCGACAAGGTGTGCGCCACGACGTCGTGCACCTCGCGCGCGATCCGCGCCCGCTCCTCCGCCACCGCCCGGCGCGTCTCGGCCCGCGCCCGCGCCTGCTGCGCCCGGCGCCACTGCCCCAACGTCCAGGCCAGCACCACCGTCAGCAGGTAGACCGCCAGCGCCGGCAGGCCCCCCGCCGCGCGGGCCAGCAGCGCCGGCAGGCCCATCGCCGCCAGCGCCGCCACCGACACCCGCCGCGGCCGGACGGCCGACACCACGCACAACGAAACCTGCGCGGCGAGCAACGCTCCCGTCAACGTCACGGCCGGCAGCAGACTCCACACCGCGAGCCCCGTCACCGCGTTCACCGCCAGAACGGCCACCGGGGCCCGCACCTGCCACCGCAGGGCGGCGACCTGCACCCCAACCAAGGCCAGTGCCACGGGCAGCCGCCAGTGGTGCCCGGCGCCGGCAACCAGCACCGCGGTGCCCAGCACCGCGAGAACCACACTCGCCGACCCCCACCACAACGCCCGGGCGGCCCGCGGCGCCACCTCTTCCCCCGCGGGCAGGTCGGCCGACGGTCTGCTGCAGTGCTTCACGCCCCAACCCTAGCCAGGCACGCGGGCCTGACCGTGCAACAGGCCCTTGCCGCGTGCGGGCCGTCGCGGGCGACGGCTGGGGCCAGGTAGGCGCCGCCGGCTGCCGAGCCGTCAGTTCACGCGATACCTCCTCAACGGCTACCGCACCGGGCTCTGTCGGCGTTGGACCTATGGCCAGCGGAATCGCGACGACCGGCGCGAGGGGGTCATATTCGGCCCAAGCGGGTGATCTCGGCCAAGTCGTGAGAGTGGGGGCAACCGTCCGGCGTGAGTATCCGTCATACAGGGTGTACATCCCAAAGGGACTGAAAGGGAACATAATGTACTCATCTGCTATGCGCCGTGTGGCTACCGCTGGTGTGATCGCCGCTCTCGCCGGAACGGGCATCCTCGCGGGAGTTGGGTCCGCCGCTGCGGCCGCGCCCGCCGCGACCAGCACTGTTGCCCGCTCCCACCAGGACGTCGCCAAGGCGGCGGAACCGCGCGGCAAGATCGTTGCGAACGGGGGGCTGTGGGTGCGCCAGGAGGCGACCACCACGTCCAAGCGGCTGAACCTGCTGCCGCAGGGTGCGGTCGTGGCCCTGCAGTGCAAGAAGGTCGGCCAGACCGTCGACGGCAACAAGCTCTGGTACCGGCTCGGCGCCGGCAAGCCCGGCTGGGTGGCGGCGCGGTACGTGCAGAACCTCTCCGCGGTGCCGTACTGCAAGTGATCCCTGGCCGTCCCTGAGCCGACCCCATCGCTGACTCCGCCCTGCACCCCTCGGACTGCCGAGGGGTGCAGGGCGGAGGGGTGCGGTGCCCGCCCCCGGCGCGGGCGACCGGCCGCACCCGGCCGACGACCTCCTGGCCGTCACCGAAGGCGCGGCTCGCACACCGCGGCGCCCTGCAGCAGTTCGGTCCTTCAGAGCCGGGTCACGGTGACGGCACCGGGTGGGGGATCTGGGGTGGGGACCGCCACGGGGGGTCGTCGCGCCAAGCGCTCCAGGCGTCGTCCGCGGCCAGGACGATGCGCAGGGCGTCTTCAGTGGTGAGAACCTGCCGGCCGACGGTCTCCCGCAGGATGATCACCGCTGCCGTCAAACCGTCCCGACCGCCCCGGGCGAGGGGTGCGAGGGAGGCGGCTTGGTCGGCGGGCGGTGTGGCCCGGGTGGACTCCACCAGCGGCTGCAGCCAGCACACCCACTGCGTGTAGGGATCGTGCTGCTCGGCCGCGGCGAGCAGCGGTGCCAGCGCGCGGTGGAGCCGGTCGGTGAAATGCTCGGCGGTCTCCTGCACCCACGGGTGTTCGGTGGTGAAGTGCTCCCACTCACCCCCCACCTCCAGGGTCTCGAACCACCACTGTCCCGGCGGCCGCAGCCCCTCAAAGCCGCCGAGAACGAAGGCATCGCGCAGCACCTCGTAGGACAGGCCGGTGTGCTCGGCCAGCAGGACCGCGTCGTACAGATCCTTGCCCTGCGGGTACGCGTCGCTGATCAGCCACAGCAGCTTCCACGCCAGGGACAGATCGGTGGAGGCTGCCAGCAGGCGGCACCCGGGGCCGTCCCCCAACGGGCGCAGGTCGGTGAGCTCGGCCGGGACAGGCAGCGGCTCGTTGAAGACCAGGTCGAGTTGGATGCTGCCGCCCGCGGTTCCCGCAGCCGTCCAAGGCAGCAGCATGCGGCGGCCGGGCACCCGGTCGTACGTCCAGATCTCCTCAGTGACCATGCCGGCGGCGTCGATCCGCACCGGGCCTCCGGCACAAGCTGCGGCGGCGTCCTGCGCCAGGCCCGCGAACAGTCCCGCACTCTCGGGCCCGTCCATCACCCAATCCTGTGGCACCACAACGAAATCGAGGTCGCCGGGGTCGCGAGCCACTTCGGGGAACCATGTCGCCATCAGCACGCTGCCCCGCAGCACCAGATGCGACGCCCAGGGGCCGGCCGCGATCGCGGCGAGCACCCCATCCAGCGCGGTCCGCCGCGCCCGGTGCCAGGCACGGGCCTTGGCGGCGCGCCGGAACCGGGGCTCCCCGGCCCGGTACGCGCGCGCAAACTGCTTCAGAGCGGGATCGAAGATCGCCGGCTGCTCGGCGCCGTGCGGGGCCGGCAGCAAGGTCCGGGGCAGATCCGCCTGCAGCCGGGTTGCCTCATCGAGTTCCGCGTGCGGGATATCGGCGGTACCCCACCCCAGCCGTGCCCAGGTCTGCGCGGGGTCGTCGGACGAGGACTTCATGACGGGGACTCCTGTCCTATCCATCCGTCGTCCAGGCCGAGGTGGGTGTCGCGGACGACGAACTCCCGCTCGACTTCCAGGACGGGGAACGTGGTGGCGTGCAGGGTGCGAAGCAGGGCGGACAGGCGCGCTGCGGCGGTGGTACGTCCCACGCCGTGACACCGTTGGGTGACAAACCGTTCGACCTGGCCGTCGCCCCGGACGCGACGGGCATTCCACGACACATGGGCGGTGTGCGGCAGCACGAGCTCCTCCAACAGCGCCCGGTCCTGGCCCGCCGGCAACAGCAGTTTGACGTGGTGCTCGAAGTACCGGGCGGGATCCTGCGCAGCGGCCGTCACGTCATCGGGAGGCACGCCCTCGGCCCAGGGCGCCGCCTCCGTCTTGAGGCGGGCCACCGAAAAGCCGTCCGCCGTCAGATCGTCAGTGACCCGCTCCGCCGCGCGCCCGTGCGCGTCCGCCGACCCCGCGCCGACCAGGTTCACCATGCACTGCGACCGGGTCCGCCCGCGCGCCAGCACGATGTGGACGAAGCCCAACTCCCTCGCGGCCGCCCACGAAGCCAGCCGATCGGCTTGGGTATCGGGGCACACCACCGTCAGGTGCGTCTCGAGAACGCCGACGACATCGGGAACGGGGGCCGGGAGTGGGGCCGGGGAGGGTCGCAGACCGTGCATGCCCACAGCGTGTCAGCTCCGCGCGCCCACCAGAAATCAATTGATGGGCAGCGCACGCCTGCGCGGCACTGGTGACACCGCACTCCGGGGATGGTCGCTCACGGTGGCCAACGAGTCGGTAGGCAGCGACGCGCGAGTGGGTGCGGCCCCCGCCCCAGTACCCGCTGTTCGGCCAGCCGAAGAGCTGATGTCCGTCACCACCTCGCCCCGCCCCGACGCCTCCTTGGGCCCGCATGCGCGACCAGGGAGCTCCTCGAGGGGTCCACCGGAATCACGGGGAAGCGGACGCACGCCCCGTGTTCCGGGGGACGCGAGCCGCCGGCGGCGACGCCCGCGCATGACATCGCGCGGGCGTCGCC
>NZ_JBEYJD010000066.1:0-34124 GCF_040636125.1 Streptomyces sp. NPDC006733
CCCGGCCCCCGGCCGCGCCCCGCTTCCGCCGGGCCCCGCCCGCCGGAGCGCGGGCACCGTCCTGGGCGCCGCCACCGGGTCGACGGGGTGGGTCACCGCGGCCTCCGCGCGGCTCCAGGTGGCCAGCCAGGCGTCCTGCGGGCGCCCGATCAGCACCAGGACCGGCGGGGCCTGGAAGACCTCGTCCTTGACCTGCCTGCACACGCCCATGCCCCCGGCGGGGGCGGCCTCGCCGTCGAAGACGCAGGCGTCCACCCCGCCCCGCTCCAGCTCCGTGAGGACGGCCGGCAGTGTCGCGCACTCCAGGAATTCGACCGGCGGCAGGTCAGGCGCCGGCCTGCGCCCGACGGCGAGCCGGACCTGCTCCCGGGTGTTCGCGTCGTCGCTGTAGACCAGCACCGTGGCAGTCGCCCGCATCGTGCCTCCTGATCGTCGAGGAATCGTCGTCGAGTCCGTCGTCAAGTGGCTCGGATGCTACTCCCGTCAAGGGCCCCACGAGGAGCCTTCGGCCGAGTACAAGATCCGTCCGATGCTCCGTCATCCCTCCTTCGAGGGAAGGTTCCGGTAGGCCACGCGGGTCTCCTACAGGCCTTGACACACCGAATGGCACCCCCCGTAGTGAGCGCGAGATAAGGGACCGACATAATGTCGGACGTGGCGACAGCAACAGCAGTAGATACCGGGCACGCGCACCCGTCGGTCAACCGGCCGAACCTCACCAGCGTCGGAACCATCATCTGGCTGAGTTCCGAGCTGATGTTCTTCGCGGCCCTCTTCGCGATGTACTTCACCCTTCGCTCGGTGACGGGTGCCGAGTTCTGGAAGGAACACGCGTCGGCGCTGAACGTTCCGTTCTCGGCGACGAACACGACGATCCTCGTGCTCTCCTCCCTCACCTGCCAGCTCGGCGTGTTCGCCGCCGAGCGGGGCGACGTGAAGAAGCTCCGCGCGTGGTTCGCGATCACGTTCGTGATGGGCGCGATCTTCATCGGTGGCCAGATCTTCGAGTACACCGAACTGGTCAAGAACGACGGCCTCTCGCTGTCGTCCGACCCGTACGGATCGGTGTTCTACCTCACGACCGGCTTCCACGGGATGCACGTGACAGGTGGTCTGATCGCGTTCCTGCTGGTTCTCGGCAGAACGTACGCGGCCAAGAGGTTCACCCACGAGCAGGCCACGGCGGCCATCGTCGTGTCCTACTACTGGCACTTCGTCGATGTCGTCTGGATCGGCCTCTTCGCCACGATCTACCTGATCAAGTAACCGGCGGACCGGCGCCGAGCCGGAACGACGCTCAGACAGACACAGCCAGAAGCATCGACACAAGAGATCCTGACCGGGGTAATCCGTGAAAAAGCTCTCCGCACGACGGCGCCACCCGCTGGCGGCGCTTGTCGTTCTTCTTCTCGCGCTCGCGGCCACCGGGGGGCTGTACGCTGCGTTCGCCCCGGCGCAGAAGGCGCAGGCCGACGACACAGCGCAGTCCCTCAAGATCGAAGAGGGCAAGAAGCTGTACGCCGTCGGCTGCTCCAGCTGCCACGGGACGTCCGGCCAGGGAAGCAAGAACGACGGCCCGAGCCTGGTGGGCGTCGGCGCCGCCGCCGTCGACTTCCAGGTCGGCACCGGCCGCATGCCGGCCCAGCAGCCGGGATCGCAGATCCCGAAGAAGAAGAACATCTACACGCAGGAACAGATCGACGCGCTCGCCGCGTACATCGCCTCGCTCGGCCCGGGCCCCTCGGTCCCCGAGAAGAGCCAGTACAGCCCGGACGGCGCGGACGCCGCCAGGGGCGGGGAGCTGTTCCGTACGAACTGCGCGCAGTGCCACAACTTCACGGGCAAGGGCGGTGCGTTGACCAACGGCAAGTACGCGCCCAGTCTTGAGGACGTGGATCCCAAGCACATCTACGAGGCCATGCAGACCGGCCCGCAGAGCATGCCGTCCTTCCCGGACACCACGATGCCGGAGGACGCGAAGGCTGACATCATCGCGTACCTCGACGCGGTGAACGGCGAGAAGACCCCCAGCCCCGGTGGCCTCGAGCTCGGTGGCATCGGCCCGGTCTCGGAGGGTCTGTTCGCCTGGATCTTCGGTCTCGGTGCCATGATCGCTGTCGCCATCTGGGTTGCGGCCCGGACCACGAAGGCCAAGAAGTCATGAGTCAGGACATGTCAGAGTCAGAAGAGAACCTGCCGAGTGAGCCGTCACACGCTCACGGGGGCAGCGAGCCGGCCGTCCGCGAGCACCACACGTTCGCCGACCCCGGCCTCCCGCCCCACGAGCACCGCCGTCAGGACATCGACGAGCGTGCCGCGAAGAGCTCGGAACGCGCCATCGCGTTCCTCTTCCTCCTGTCGATGCTGTCCACGATCGGCTTCATCGCCAGCTTCGTGGTCTTCCCCGTCGACAAGATCATCTACGTCTTCCCGTTCGGCCACGTCAGTGCGCTGAACTTCTCGCTCGGCCTGACTCTGGGGCTCGCGCTCTTCTGCATCGGCGCCGGCGCGGTCCACTGGGCCCGCACGCTGATGTCCGACGAGGAGCACGCCGCCGAGCGTCACCCGATCGCGGCCGAGCCCGAGGTCAAGGCCCAGGTGCTGGCCGACTTCGCGCAGGGCGCGAAGGAGAGCGGCTTCGGCCGCCGGAAGCTGATCCGCAACACGATGTTCGGCGCGCTGGCCCTGGTGCCGCTCTCCGGCGTCATGCTGCTCCGCGACCTCGGACCGCTGCCGGGCACCAAGCTCCGGCACACCCTGTGGTCCAAGGGCAAGGTGCTGATCAACCAGAACACCAACAAGCCGCTCCGGCCCGAGGACGTTCCCGTCGGCTCGCTCACCTTCGCCATGCCCGAGGGCCTGGAGGAGAACCAGGAGCGGTTCCAGCGCGAGATCGCCAAGGCCGCCCTGATGATCGTCCGGCTCGAGCCGAACGACATCAAGGACAAGCAGGAGCGTGACTGGTCCCACCAGGGCATCGTCGCGTTCTCCAAGATCTGTACGCACGTCGGCTGCCCGATCAGCCTGTACGAGCAGCAGACGCACCACGTCCTGTGCCCGTGCCACCAGTCGACGTTCGACCTGTCCGACGGCGCCCGGGTCATCTTCGGCCCCGCCGGCCACGCCCTTCCGCAGCTGCGGATCAGCGTGAACGAGGAGGGCAACCTCATCGCCCTCGGCGACTTCGACGAGCCCGTCGGCCCGAGCTTCTGGGAGCGCGGATGAGTACCACTGCTGAAAACCCGCAGCGCCGCGGCAAAGCCCCGGCAGGCGAGCGGGTCGCGGACTGGGCCGATGGCCGCCTGGGCATCTACGGCCTGGCCAAGGCCAACATGCGCAAGATCTTCCCGGACCACTGGTCCTTCATGCTCGGTGAGATCTGCCTCTACAGCTTCATCATCCTCATCCTCACGGGTGTGTACCTGACGCTGTTCTTCCACCCCAGCATGAGCGAGGTCGTCTACGAGGGCCCCTACGCCCCGTTGCAGGGCCAGCGCATGTCGGACGCGTTCGCCTCGACGATGCACATCAGCTTCGAGGTCCGCGGTGGCCTGCTGGTCCGCCAGATCCACCACTGGTCCGCGCTGATCTTCGTGGCCGCGATGCTCGTGCACATGATGCGCGTGTTCTTCACGGGCGCGTTCCGCAAGCCCCGCGAGGTCAACTGGGTCTTCGGCTTCCTGCTGCTGGTCCTCGGCATGTTCACCGGGTTCACCGGCTACTCGCTGCCGGACGACCTGCTGTCGGGCACCGGCGTCCGGTTCATGGACGGCGCCGTGCTCTCCATGCCGGTCGTGGGCACCTACCTGTCGTTCTTCATGTTCGGCGGGGAGTTCCCCGGCACCGACTTCGTGCCGCGCTTCTACTCGGTGCACATCCTGCTGCTGCCGGGCATCATGGCCGGCCTGCTGGTGGCCCACCTGATCCTGGTCTTCTACCACAAGCACACCCAGTTCCCGGGTGCGGGCAAGACGGAGAAGAACGTCGTCGGCATGCCGCTGCTGCCGGTGTACATGGCGAAGGCGGGCGGCTTCTTCTTCCTGGTCTTCGGCGTCATCGCGATGGTCGCCTCGATCGCCTCGATCAACCCGATCTGGGCGATGGGCCCCTACCGGCCGGACCAGGTGTCCACCGGCGCCCAGCCCGACTGGTACATGGGCTTCTCCGAGGGCCTGATCCGCGTCATGCCGGGCTGGGAGATCAACGCCTGGGGCCACACCCTCAACCTGGGTGTGTTCATCCCGCTGATGATCTTCCCGCTGGTGCTGGTCGCGATCGCGGTCTACCCGTTCGTCGAGTCCTGGGTCACCGGGGACAAGCGGGAGCACCACCTGCTCGACCGGCCGCGCAACCACCCGGTCCGCACCGGCTTCGGTGCCGCCTGGCTCAGCTGGTACGGCATCCTGCTCGTCGGCGGCGGCAACGACCTGTGGGCGACGCACTTCCACCTGTCGCTCAACCAGATCACCTGGGTCGTGCGCATCGGCTTCTTCGTCCTGCCGGTGCTCGTCTTCCTCGCCACCAAGCGGATCTGCCTCGGCCTGCAGCGCCGGGACCGCGACAAGGTGCTGCACGGTCGCGAGACCGGGCTCATCAAGCGGCTCCCGCACGGCGAGTTCATCGAGGTGCACGAGCAGCTCTCCCCGGAGGCGCTGCACACGCTCACCGCGCACGACCAGCCGAAGCCGCTCGAAGCCGGCCCGGAGGTCGACGAGAACGGCGTGGAGCGCAAGATCGGCCCCATCACGAAGCTGCGCACCAAGCTGTCGCACGGCTTCTACGGCGAGGCCAGCCAGATCCCCAAGCCGACCGCCGAGGAGCACGCGGAGATCACCAGTGGCCACGGCCACCACTGATCGCCCGCTGACCCCCGGCGCCGGCTGACGGCACCGTCGAAGGGCCCCGTCCATGAACTGGACGGGGCCCTTCGCCGTGCCCGGCCCCCGATAGGCTGGGCCCGCAGTACCGACCCGACCACCAGGAGTGTGGAGCATGAGCGTTGTGACCCCGGCAGGCGGCGACAGCTCGGCCACCAACTCCTGGCCCGGCGTACTCAACCCGCTGCTGCGCGGCCATGACCTGACGGCCGACGACACCGCGTGGGCGATGGACCGGATCATGAGCGGTGAGGCCACCGACGCCCAGATCGCCGGATTCGCCGTGGCGCTGCGCGCCAAGGGCGAGACCATCGAAGAGGTGTCCGGCCTGGTCAGGACGATGTACGCGCACGCGAACCTCATCGAGGTACCGGGCCGCACCGTCGACATCGTCGGGACCGGCGGGGACCTCGCCAAGACCGTGAACATCTCCACCATGTCGGCGATCGTCGTGGCGGGCACCGGCGCGAAGGTCGTCAAGCACGGCAACCGGGCGGCGTCCTCGCAGAGCGGCTCCTCGGACGTGCTGGAGAAGCTCGGGGTCAATCTGGACCTGACGCCGAAGCGGGTGGTGGAGGTCGCCGAGGAAGCGGGCATCACGTTCTGCTTCGCGGTGAAGTTCCACCCGGCGCTGCGGCACGTGGCGGCGGCCCGGCGCGAGCTGGGCATCGCGACGACGTTCAACCTGCTGGGGCCGCTCACCAACCCGGCCCGGGTCACCTCCCAGGCGACGGGCGTCGCCGACACCCGGGCGGCGGGCATCATCGCCGGCGTGCTGGCCGAGCGCGGCTCCTCCGCGCTCGTCTTCCGCGGCGACGACGGGCTGGACGAGCTGACCACCACCGCGACGTCCCAGGTCTGGGTGGTGCGGGACGGCAAGGTCGACCAGGTCGCCTTCGACCCGCGCGACGTCGGGATCGCGCTGGTCCCCGTCGAGGCGCTGCGCGGCGCCGACGCCGCGCACAACGCGGACGTGGCCCGCCGCCTGCTGGCCGGCGAGCGCGGCCCGGTCCGCGACGCGGTCCTCCTCAACGCCGCCGCGGCCCTGGTGGCCCTCCACCCGGCCGCCGCCCCGCTGGAGGCCCAGATCGCGGAAGGCATCACGCGCGCCGCCGAGGCGATCGACTCGGGCGCGGCCCGGGCCGCGCTGGACCGCTGGGTAGCGGCCAGCAACGGGTAGCCCTTCCGGCGGATCCTCCGACGCCTGTTCGGCGGCCCGCCTGCCCGCCTGTCCGCCGGGCAGGCGGGGCCTGCCGGCGCGGGCGACCGCCGCACCGTACCGGCGTCCCGCCGCCCCCGGGCCTTCCGTCGACAGGCCCGGCCTCGGGCCGCGCCGAGCCGGCCCGACGTCTGCCGCACGGACCCCGGCGGCTGTCCGCAGGACCGGCCGCGCGGAGCGGGTGGTGTCCGTATCGCGGACCCCTGATTGCCGTCGGCGGGACTGCTGGCATACTTGGCGTCAGGTCACGAGTGACAGCGTTCGAGCCCTGGCTTGCTGTCCGGCAACCCTCCGTCCGTGGCGGGGTGCCCCAGGTGATGACCGGGCTGTGGGCGAGGTGCCCACGGCAAGCGCGGGCCCCTTTGCGACTGCTTCCGGGGTCCTGGACCCTGAGGAGCTTCGCCATGTCCGTGCACCCCGTTTCCCTGGCCACCGCCGCCCCGCTCGACGTGCTGGGCCGTGACGTCCGGGTCCCGCTGGTGACCGGTGGCGAGGTCACCTACGCCGCGCTCGACTACGCGGCGAGCGCGCCCGCCCTGCAGCGGGTCTGGGACGACGTGGCCGCGTACGCGCCCTACTACGGCAGCGTGCACCGCGGGGCCGGGTACCTGTCGCAGCTCTCCACGGACCTGTTCGAGCAGAGCCGCGCGACCGTCGCCGAGTTCCTGGGCTGCCGGGAGGGCGACCAGGTGGTCTTCACCCGCTCGACGACCGACTCGCTGAACCTGCTGGCCTCGGTGCTCCCGGCCGGCACCCAGGTCTTCGTCTTCGAGACCGAGCACCACGCCTCGCTGCTGCCGTGGCGGGACGCGCGCGTCACGTACCTCAGCGCGCCGCGCACCCCCGAGGCGGCCGTCGCCTCGCTGGAGGCGGCGCTCGCCCAGCGCGATCCGTACGGCCCCGCCCTGGTGTGCGTGACCGGCGCCTCGAACGTCACCGGTGAGCTGTGGCCGGTCCGCGAGCTGGCCGACGCCGCCCACGCGCACGGCGCCCGCATCGTGCTGGACGCCGCGCAGCTCGCCCCGCACCACCCGGTGGACATCGCCGAGCTGGACGTGGACTGGGTGGCGTTCTCCGGCCACAAGCTCTACGCCCCGTTCGGCTCCGGCGTGCTGGCCGGCCGCGCGGACTGGCTGCAGGAGGCCGAGCCGTACCTGGCGGGCGGCGGCGCGAGCCGCAAGGTCGCCCGGCGGGCCGACGGCGGGGTGGACGTCGAGTGGCACTCCAGCGCCGCCCGGCACGAGGCCGGCTCGCCGAACGTCATCGGCGTGTACTCCATCGCCTCGGCCTGCCGGGCGCTGACCGAGGCGGGCTTCGACTCGCTCGTCGAGCGGGAGCAGGGCCTGGTCGCCCGGGTCCGGGCCGGACTGGCCGAGGTGCCGCAGGTCAGGGTGCTCTCGCTGTTCGGTGACGACGCCCCCCGGGTCGGCGTCATCTCGTTCGTCGTGGACGGCTGGAACAGCTCGCACTTCGCCGCCGCGCTCTCCGCCGAGTACGGCATCGGGGTGCGCGACGGCCTGTTCTGCGCCCACCCGCTGGTCCGCACCCTGCTGGGCAGCGAGCCCTCCGAGCCGGGCGAGTGCGGCTCCCCGGAGACCGAGCCGGGCGAGAAGTCGCTCAACGCGATCCGGGTGAGCTTCGGGGCGGGTACGCCCGACGAGCACGTGGAGCGCTTCCTCGGCGCCGTCACCGAGCTCGTCCGCGACGGCGCCCGGTGGAACTACCGCACCGAGGACGGCCGCTGCGTGCCCGCCCGCGACTGAGCCGGCCGGGCGGGCACGCGGCGGCCCGCCCGTCGGGCCGCCCGCGTCAGCCTTCGAGGCCGATCGCGAAGGCCGCCTCCAGGTCGTGCTGGGAGTACGTGCGGAACGCGACGTGGGTGTCGGTGGCCTCCACGCCGGGGATCTTGCTGATCCGGCCGGGGATGACGTCCGCGAGGTCGTCGTGCCGGGCGACGCGGACCATGGCGACCAGGTCGTACGTCCCGGTGACCGAGTAGACCTCGCTGACGCTGTCCAGGGCGGCGATCGCCTCGGCGATCTCCGGGATCCGGTCGACGCTGGTCTTGATGAGCACGATCGCGGTGATCACGGCTGTAGGTCTCCTTGGGTCGCCCGGGGTGCGGTCTCCAGCTTAGGGCTTCGCCCGAAGCACACCGAGGCGGCCAGGAAGCCGAAGACGAAGCCCACCACGTGGGCCAGGTAGGCGACCCCGGGGCCCGACTGGCTGGTCCGGGCGGCCAGCCACTGCAGCGCGAACCAGAAGCCGAGGACCATCCAGGCGGGGAAGCGCAGCGGGAGGAAGAACAGGAACGGGAAGAGGCTCGTCACCCGCGCCCGGGGATAGAGGTAGAGGTACGCGCCGAGCGCCCCGGAGATGGCGCCGGAGGCGCCCACCAGGCTCTGGGTGGAGTCGGTGTTGGCGAGCGCGAAGCCGTACGTGGCGAGGTATCCGGCCGCCACGAAGAAGACCAGGTACCGGAAGCGGCCCATACGGCTCTCCACGTTGTCACCGAAAACGTAGAGAAACAGCATGTTGCCGATCAGATGCAGCCAACTTCCATGGACGAACATCGCGGTGAGCACCGAGAGGACCGCCGTCTTGGCGAACGCCTGCGGGGCCGGGCAGCCGGCCGGGAGCCCCAGCCGGTCCAGCGGCAGCCGGCCGTGGAACAGCTCGCCGGGGATGACCCCCCAGTGCGCGAAATAGACCGCCTGGGCGCACTGGAGCTGGTCACCCTTGCCGTAAGAGGGGTTGAACCCCGAGATCGGGCCCAGCAGGAACACCACGGTGCACAGGGCGATCAGGGCGTACGTCACCACGGGGGTGCGGCGGACCGGGTTCGCGTCGTAGACCGGGATGACCATGCACCGATCATGACGGAACGGGCGTATCGGTCCGGGGGCGCCTCGCCGCAGCGCCGCCTGCCGTGGAGGCCGTAGGGTAACCGGAACGCGCGCGTACGCCACGTGCCGACCCGAAAGTCCTGAAAGAGGTGTCCGCCCGATGCCGGTTCCCCTGCCGACCGCGACGACCCGGTGGCGCTGCACGCTGTGCGGCAACCTGACCCGGTTCGATGTCACGCGATCGACCAAGGTCGTCGAGTACATCCACCTGGACCTCGCCGGCGAGCCGAAGGTCGAGGAGACCGAGGTGCTCAGCGAGACCGTGGAGTCGGTGCGCTGCCGCTGGTGCAACGCGGCCGACCAGGTCGAGTTGGTCGACCGGCCCGACGCGGACGCGGCGGAGCCGGGCACCGGGTCCGGCGCCGGGGCGGAAGCCGGTTCGACGCAGGGTTGACCCCGAACGGCGACAATGGACTTGCACGGCGGCGGCCAGAGGGATCGAAGGGGGCCGGGGAGGCGCCGACAGCACTGGACAGGAGTGACTGGTGGATGGGACCGGCGGGCACCCGCAGGCCGAGAGCAGCGGCGTCGACGAGACGGCCGAGCCGGCCCTGGACCGGCCACTGCCCGAAGGCGTGCGGCACCGGGTCGTGACGATAGCCGCTGATGCCTTCGGCGGCCTCACGCTCGCCGAACTGCCGTCCCCCTTGCGGCCCTATGCCCGGTTCACCCCGTCCCGGCGCGCCAAGTTCGCGGCGACCGCGCTGGCGACCGCGCTGGAGACCGACCCCGCCTTCCGGCAGAAGATCGCCGCCCGGCTGCGCGAGTCCCAGCCGGAGCTGGCGGAGGCGCTGGAGGCGGGCACCCCGCCGCCGGCCGCGGACCCGCTGGACGTGGCCGCGGCCGCCTACCTGTTGCGCCCGGCCGGCTGGGCCAAGATCGTCGCCACCGCCGGCGAGGAGGCGCAGCGCGCGCTGGCCGAACGCGCCGACGGCGAGACCACCCGCGAACTGCAGCAGCTGCGGGACGAGCTGGCCGAGTTCCAGCTCCAGGCCCGGGACGAGGCGGCCCGCGCCCGCGGCGAGCTGGAGGCGGCCCGCAAGGAGATCGAGACGACGCAGCGCAGGCTGCGCAGCGCGGTCAGCGACATGAAGCGCGCCGAGGCGGCGCTGCGCAAGGTGGAGACCGAGCTGGAGGAGGCCCGGGCCGCGGCCGCCGCGGAGAAGGCCGCCGCCGAGAACGAGGCGCGCCGGCTCAGGACCCGGGTCACCGAGGCCGAGGCCGCCGTCGAGGCGGGCCGCCGGTCCGTGCGCGAGGGCCGCAGCGCCGAGGGCGTGCGGCTGCGGCTGCTGCTGGACACCGTGCTGGACGCGGCCACCGGGCTGCGCCGCGAGCTGGCGCTGCCGCCGCGCGACACGATGGGCGTCCGGCCGGCCGACACCGTGGAGGCGGTCGCGCCCGGCACGATCAGCCCCAAGGACATCGCGCAGCGGGCCCTGTCCGAGAACGACCCGGCCCTGCTCGACCAGTTGCTGGCCCTGCCGCAGGCGCACCTGGTGATCGACGGCTACAACGTCACCAAGACCGGGTACCCCTCCCTGCCGTTGGAGAAGCAGCGGCTGCGGCTGCTCGGCGGCCTCGCGGTGCTGGCCGCGCAGAGCGGCGCCGAGGTGACGTGCGTCTTCGACGGGGCCGACCTGGACGCCCCGGTGCTGCTGGCGCCGCCGCGCGGGGTGCGGGTGATGTTCAGCAGGGCGGGGGAGACCGCCGACGAGCTGATCCGCCGCCTGGTGCGGGCGGAACCGCCGGGCCGGGTCGTCGTGGTGGTCTCCGCGGACCGCGAGGTGGCCGACGGCGTCGCCAAGGCCGGTGCGCGGCCCGTCGCTTCGACGCTGCTCCTCAAGCGGCTCGCGCGCGGCTGACCCGGGTGCCTGCACACCTTTGCGATCAACTCAGCGTCAGATGACCACTACTGCACGTTCGATCTTCGTAAAGAAACCATGGAACGACCGAAGTTTTACCTACAAGGATTTGAACCGATCACAGGAAGGTCACTAAGGTCGGGGCTCGAACCTCCGCGCCGTTGATCAAGCCGCCCCGCCAACACGGTGGGACCAGCGGCCGAACGACCTGGCGCAGGGGGGACCGCCGACCATCCGGGTAGGCGGCTGAAGGAAGAAGGAGCTCGCCTTCGTGGCGTCCCACCGTCGTCCCAAGCCGACAAGCCGCACGCGGGTGACGATCCTCACCGCCACCGCTGCCGCAGCCGTCGCCCTCACGTCCCAGGCCGCCAACGCCGCCCCCGCCAAGCCCGACATCAAGGACGTCAAGTCCCAGGTCGACAAGTTGTACGACGAGGCGGAGCAGGCCGGCGAGAAGTACAACGGCGCCAAGGAGCAGCAGGGCAAGCTCCAGAAGGAGGTCGGCGAGCTCCAGGACCGCGTGGCGCGCGAGCAGGGCACGCTCAACACCCTCCGCGACGGCCTCGGCGCGATGGCGAGCGCCCAGTACCGCAACGGCGGCATCGACCCGACGCTCCAGCTCCTGCTGTCGACGGACCCGGACACGTACCTGTCCAAGGCGTCCACGATGGACCAGTTGAGCTCCCAGCAGGCCGAGTCGCTCAAGCAGATCCAGGAGGTCAAGCGCACCCTGGACCAGCGGCGCGCCGAGGCCACCACCAAGATGGCCGCCCTGGAGGCCACCCGCACCGAACTCGGCAAGCAGAAGGACGCGGCCCAGGCCAAGCTGGCCGAGGCCCAGAAGCTGCTGAACTCGCTGAGCGCCCAGCAGCGTGCCGCCATCGCGGCCCAGGAGGGCCGGGCGAACCGCAGCAACGAGCGGCCCAACCTGGGCGACATACCCGCCCCGTCCCAGCGGGCCGCCGCCGCGCTCGCCGCCGCGAAGACCCGGATCGGCATGCCGTACCGCTGGTCCGCGACCGGCCCCAGCAGCTTCGACTGCTCCGGCCTGACCATGTGGTCCTACGCGAAGGCCGGCGTCGACCTGCCCCGGATGTCCCAGGACCAGGCCAACTACGGCCCGCACCTGACGATGAGCCAGCTGGCCCCCGGCGACCTGGTCATCTTCTTCGGCGACCGCCACCACGTCGGCTTCTACGCCGGCAACGGCATGGTGCTGCACGCTCCCAAGCCGGGTGCGTACGTGCGCTACGAGGCGATCGGCAACATGCCCTTCCAGTTCGGCGTGCGGATCTGACCCGGTCCGCTCCTGTCCGACCGTACGGATCCGGTCCCGGCACCTGCCGGGGCCGGATCCGTTCTTTCGGCGCCGAGGGGGCCCGCGGGGCTGGAGCCGTGGTTCATTCGGGTGATATCGGAGGGTGACCGCTGACGCCCGAGCGGCAGTGACCTGGGCATCGGTCCGGAGGCCCGGCCCGCCCGGCCGCGCGAATTTTGAACTCCGCGTGACGGTCTGGCTACTGTCTGGCCCGTGGCAGCACATCGGCGGTTCCCGCAGCCCGGCTTCACCCGCACCTCCCGCGTCACCGTGCTCTCCGCGGCGGCCGCCGCGGCGGCGCTGTCCGGAGGCGCGGCGGCCCAGGTGGCGGCCGCCGACCCGGCGGGGTCAGCGACCGACGCGACGGCGCGGGTGGGACAGCTCTACCAGCAGGCCGAGCAGGCCACCGAGGAGTACAACGCCGCGCAGGAGCAGGCCGGGCGGCTGCGGCGCGAGGTCAGCTCGCTGCAGGACCAGGCGGCCCGGGGCCAGGAGCGCGTCAACCGCATGCGGGACGAGCTCGGCGCGATCGCCGGGGCCCAGTACCGCAGCGGCGGCATCGACCCGACGATGGCCCTGATGCTCTCCTCCGACCCCGACGGCTATCTCGACCGGGCGGAGGCGCTCGACCGCATCAGCACCCACCAGGCCAGCAGCCTGTCCGAACTCCAGGAGGCGCAGCGCTCGCTGGAGCAGAAGCGGTCGATGGCGGCGGCCAAGCTCGCCGACCTGGAGCGCGCCAGGGCCACGATGAAGGACCGCAAGCGCAGCGTGCAGGGCAAACTCGGCGCCGCGCAGCGGCTGCTCAACGAGCTGCCGGCCGGCGAGCGGGCCGGATTCGCCCGCGGTCTGGACGACCGGGCCTCGCGCTCCGACCGCTCCGCGCCCGACATCCCGGACCTGCCGGCCTCCTCGTCCCGCGCCGCGATGGCCGTGGCCGCCGCGCGGGCGGCGATCGGCTCGCCCTACGTGTGGGGCAGCACCGGCCCCCGGGCCTTCGACTGTTCGGGCCTCATGCAGTACTCCTACCGCAAGGCCGGGGTCTCCCTGCCGCGGACCTCGCAGGAGCAGAAGCACGCCGGGCAGCGGGTCCCGCTCGACCAGGCCCGCCCCGGCGACCTGGTGATCTACCGGGACAACGCGAGCCACGTGGGCATGTACGTGGGCGGCGGCCGGGTGGTGCACGCGCCGTACCCGGGCGCCCGGGTGCGGTACGACCCGGTCAACATGATGCCGATCTCGGCGGTCACCAGGCCCTGACCCGGCCGCTCCGGGGGCGCCCGTACGATCGGGTCCATGCCCCAGGCCCGCACGCGACCCCGCAGCGCAGCGCTTCGGTGCGCGGCGGCGCTCGCCGTGCCGGCGCTGCTCACGGGCTGCGGGGGACCGGGGCCCGGTCCGGCCGCCGCCGGGGCCGTGCCCACCGCGCCCGCCGTGCAGTCCGTGCTCGACCGGCACGCGGCGGCGCTGCTGCGGCACGACGAGACGGCGTTCCTCGCCGACGTCGACCCGGGCTTCCGGGAGCGGCAGCGGCAGGTGTTCCGCAACCTGGCGCAGGTGCCGCTGGCCGCGTGGAGCTACCGGGTGGTGCGGGTCGCCGCCGCCGGGGACGGCGCCGGCGACCGGGCGCTGGCCCAGGTCCGGGTGGGCTACCGGCTGACCGGGTACGACGCCGCGGACGTCGGCTCGGACGCCGATCTGACGCTCGCCCGGCGCGCCGGGCGCTGGTACGTGGCCGCGGACCGGCACGACGCCGAGCAGCTGTGGGACCAGGGCCCGGTGCGGGTGGTGCGCGGGACGCACAGCCTGGTGCTCGGGACGGACGGAGTGGGGGCGCTGCGGGGCTACGCCGACGCAGCCGACCGCGCGGTCCCGGCGGTGCGCCGGGCCTGGGGGGACGGCTGGAGCGGGCGCGTCGTCGTCGAGGTGCCGTCCACGGCGGCGCGGACGGACGCCCTGCTGCACGCGGCCCCCGGCACCTACGCCGGCATCGCCGCCGTCACCACCGGCGAGCTGGGCGGCACGGCGGGCGCGCCGGCCGACCGCGTCGTCGTCAACCCCGAGGCGTTCGGGGAGCTTTCCGCGCTCGGCCGCCAGGTCGTGATCACCCACGAGACGACCCATGTCGCGACCCGCGCCGCCACCACCGCGGCCACTCCGCTGTGGCTCTCCGAGGGCTTCGCCGACTGGGTCGGCTACGGCGGCACCGGCCGCACCGCCCGGCAGGCCGCGCCCGAACTGAGCCGCGACGTGGCCGCGGGAAGGGCCCCGCGGGCCCTGCCGTCCGCCGCCGACTTCACTCCGGCGTCCGGCGGTCTCGCCCAGGCGTACGAGGGATCCTGGCTGGCCTGCCGGCTGATCGCGGCCGAGTGGGGCGACGCGAGGCTCACCGCGCTGTACCGGGCGGCCGGCACCGGCGGCTCCCTCGACACGCACCTGCGCACGGTCCTCGGGACCGGCCTCGACGACCTCACCGCGCGCTGGCGCGCCTACGTACAGCGGGAGTTGGCATGACCCAGGGCGGGAAGAGCGGGGAACGGGCCGGGGACGCCGGGGACTTCACCCCCGAGGAGGTGGAGCGGGGGCGCGCCCTGCGGCGCGGGCAGTGGCCGCCGGTCCTCGCCGGCCGGCTCGCCTCCCTCCTGCTGCTGCTCGTCCTCGGGCTGACCCCGGCGGGCGCCGGCCTCGTCGGCCTGTTCGGCGGCTCCTGGGCCGCCCAGGTCGCCGGCGGGGGGCTCGCACTGGTGCTGCTGCGCCAACTCGTCACGCTGCCGTTCGCCGCCCGGGTGCGGATCGTGCGGGCCCGGTTCGGCCTCGTCACCCAGGGCTGGGGCGGCTGGGCGGTGGACGTGCTGCGCGGGCTGCTCGTCTCCGTACCGCTCGTGCTCGGCGCGCTGTTCGCCGTCTACGCGCTCGCCGGGACCACCTCCCGGTGGTGGATCTGGGCGGCGCTCGGCGCGGCCGCCGTCACCGTGGTGCTGTCCTGGCTGGCACCGGTCGTCCTCGAACCGCTCTTCAACCGCTTCACGCCGATGGAGCCGGGCGCCCTGCGCGACGCGCTCCTGGGCCTCGCGGCGCGCGACGAGATCGCCGTCCGCGACGTCCTCGTCGCCGACGCCTCCCGGCGCACCACCGCGCTCAACGCGTACGTCTCCGGGTTCGGCAGGACCCGGCGGATCGTCGCCTACGACACCCTCCTGACGACCGCGGACCCCAGCGAGGTCGAGCAGGTCGTGGCGCACGAGCTGGGCCACGTGAAGCACCGCGACGTGGCGCGCGGGACGGTGCTGGGCGCGGTGGGGGCGGCGGCCGGGGTGTGCGTGCTGGCCGCCGTGGCCGGCTGGCGGCCGCTGCTCGACGCGGCGGACGTGGCCCGCTTCTCCGACCCGCGCTCGATGATGCTGCTCGCGGCGGTGGCCGCGGTCGGGTCCACGGTGGCCGGACCGTTCGAGTGCGCGCTCAGCCGGCGCGTCGAGCGCCGAGCGGACGCGCACGCGCTGCGGCTGACGGGGGACCCGGCGGGCTTCGTGGCGATGCAGCGCCGGCTGGCGGTGGCGAACATCGCGGATCCGCGGCCGCCGCGCCCGCTGCACGTGCTGTTCGGCACGCACCCGACGACGGCCGAGCGGATCGCCGCGGCGCGCTCCTGGACGCCGGCGGGGGCAGCGGGCGGGAGGCCGCGCGACGCGACGGGGTAGGCCAGTAGGGTGAAGGCTCGTTCACGAGGGAGGGCGTCGAACGGTGGCACAGGTCGTCGCAACGCAGTCCGCGCGCGAGAGCGCGGTGGCCGCGCCGGTCGCGCGGCGCCGGGAGCGAATACGCGTCACCGCCCTGACCGCGCTGTGCTTCGCCGCGGCGCTGGCCGCGGGGCTGCAGCAGTGGGCGACCGTCCGGATCGGCGGATTCGACCTGGGGATCTTCGACCAGGCGGTCCGCGAGTACGCGCACTTCCATCTGCCGCGCTCGCCGATCAAGAACTACCACCACGAGTTCCCGCCCGGCTTCTCCCTGCTCGGTGACCACTTCTCGCCGATCCTCGCCCTGCTCGCCCCGCTCTACTGGGTGTGGGACGACCCCCGCATGCTCATCGGCGCCCAGGCGGCGCTCTTCGCGGCGGGCGTGCCGGTCGTGCGGCGGATCGCGCGGCACTGCTTCGCCCAGGCGCCGGCCCGCACCGCCCGCCGGGCCGCCGACCTCGGCTGCCTCGCCTACGGGCTGGGCTGGCCGCTGCTGCGCGCGTCGGGGGTGGGCTTCCACGAGGTCGCCTTCGCCGTCCCGCTGACGCTGCTGATGCTGGAGCGCGGCCTGGCCCGGCGCTACGGCGCGGTGCTGCTCTGCGCCGTCCTGCTGGCCTGCGTGAAGGAGGACCTGGGGCTGCTGGCGGCGGCGTACGGGGCCGTCCTCGCCGGCCGCGGCCGGCGGGCGGGGGACCGGCCCGCGGTGCGTACCGGGCTCACCCTGTTCGTGCTGGGGCCGGTGGCGGCGCTGCTCGCGATCCGGGTGCTGATCCCGGCGATGGGCGGGGTGCCCGGCTACTACTGGAACTACAGCGCCCTCGGCCCGGACATGGGGTCCGCGGCGGTACGGTTCCTGACCGACCCGGTCACGGCGTCCGGGGTGGCCGTCGACCGCCCGGAGAAGATCGTCCTGCTGCTGTGGCTCTTCGGGCCGCTGCTCCTGCTGCCGCTCGGGTCCGCCACCTCGTGGTGCGCGGTCCCGCTGCTCGCCGAGCGGCTCTTCTCCGACAACCCCAGCCACTGGGCGACCACCCACCACTACGACGCCTTCCTGTGGCCGGTCCTGGTGGTGGCCGCCGTGGAGACGGCGGCCCGGCTGCACCACCGGCACGCCGGGCGCCGGCCCTGGCGGTGGACGCTGGGGGCGGCGGCCTGCTCGCTGCTGGCCTCCCTCGCGTGCGGCCTGGGCCAGCTGCTGCTGCCGTCCGCCTGGACTCCCCGCCCCGCGGAGCGGGCGCTGGCGGAGGGCGCGCGGCTGGTGCCCGCGGGCGCCACCGTCGAGGCCGACAACAACGCCGCGCCCCGGCTGACCGGGCGCACCCGGGTCGTCATCGCGGACGCCACCCCGCGCGAGGCGGAGTACGTGCTGCTCCAGTCGGCGCAGAAGGTGTTCCCCTTCACGACCGCCGACGACCAGCGCGACCGGATCCTGCTGCTGCTCGACAACGGCTACACGGTGGTGTGGGCGAAGGACGGCGCGGTCCTGCTGCACCGGACCGACCCCGGCCGCCCGGTGCCCGGGGCGCACGTGCCGGGCGACGACAGCGTGCCGGTCAAGGAACCGGAAGTCCGCCCCTGACCGGGCACGCGCCGGGGGGAGCCGGGCCGGCCGGACCCCGGTCGGCTACTCTCGGCGGCGATGGACAAGACCTTGATCGTCACCAATGACTTCCCGCCCCGGCCCGGCGGCATCCAGGCCTTCGTGCACAGCATGGCGCTGCGGCTGGACCCCGGACAGGTGGTCGTGTACGCCTCGACGTGGAAGGGGCCGGACGGCGGCGAGGTCGAGCACTTCGACGCCGAGCAGCCGTTCCCGGTGATCCGCGACCGGACGACGATGCTGCTGCCCACCCCCGGCGTGACCCGGCGGGCGGCCGGGCTGCTGCGCGAGCACGGCTGCACGTCGGTGTGGTTCGGCGCGGCGGCCCCCCTGGGGCTGATGGCCCCCGCGCTGCGCCGGGCGGGCGCCCGCCGGCTGGTGGCCACCACGCACGGCCACGAGGCGGCCTGGGCGCAGCTCCCGGCGAGCCGGCAGCTGCTGCGCCGGATCGGCGAGGGCACGGACACGATCACCTATCTGGGCGAGTACACGCGGTCGAGGATCGCGGCGGCGCTCACGCCGCAGGCGGCGGCGCGGATGGTGCACCTGCCGCCGGGCGTCGACGAGAAGACCTTCCACCCGGCCTCGGGGGGCGCCGCGGTACGGTCCGCGCTCGGCCTCGCGGACCGGCCCGTGGTGGTGTGCGTCTCGCGGCTGGTGCCGCGCAAGGGGCAGGACACCCTGATCCTGGCGATGCCGCGGATCCTGGCCGCCGTGCCGGACACGGTGCTGCTGGTGGTCGGCGGCGGGCCGTACGCCGACGAGCTGGCCGAACTGGCGGCGCGCACCGGCGTCGGCGACTCCGTGCGCTTCACCGGACCGGTGCCCTGGGAGGAGCTGCCCGCCCACTACGGCGCGGGCGACGTCTTCGCCATGCCGTGCAGGACCCGCCGCGGCGGGCTCGACGTCGAGGGACTGGGGATCGTCTACCTGGAGGCCTCGGCGACCGGGCTGCCGGTGGTGGCGGGGGACTCCGGCGGCGCCCCGGACGCGGTGCTGGACGGTGAGACCGGCTGGGTGGTGCCCGGCGGTTCGCCCGCCGAGGCGGCGGACCGCGTGATCGTCCTGCTGGGCGACCCGGAGCTGCGCCGGAGCATGGGCGAGCGGGGGCGGCGCTGGGTCGAGGAGGCGTGGCGCTGGGACCTGCTGGCGGAGCGCCTGAAGTCGCTGCTGTAGCGGCGCCGGACAGCGAGCGGCTCCCCGGACGTCCCGTCCGGGGAGCCGCTTTGCGCCGTGCGGGTGCTCAGCGCTGGTAGAGCGCCTCGATCTCGCCCGCGAAGTCCTTCATGACGATGTTGCGCTTGAGCTTCAGCGACGGCGTCACGTGGCCGGACTCCTCGGTGAACTGGTTCGGCAGGATCTGGAACTTGCGCACCGACTCGGCCTTGGAGACGGCGGCGTTGCCCTGGTCCACGGCGTGCTGCACGGCCGCCAGCAGCTCCGGGTCCGCGGCCAGCTCGGCCACGCTGCGGCCGGCCTTGCCGTGCTGCTCCGCCCAGCGCGGCAGGAACTCCTCGTCCAGGGTGACGAGCGCGGCGATGAACGGCCTGCCGTCGCCGACCACCATGCACTCGGCGATCAGCGCGTCGGCGCGGATGCGGTCCTCGATCACCGCGGGGGCGACGTTCTTGCCGCCGGCCGTGACGATGATCTCCTTCTTGCGGCCGGTGATGGACAGGTAGCCGTCCTCGTCGACCGTGCCCAGGTCACCGGTGTGGAACCAGCCGTCGGAGACCGCGTCGGCGGTGGCCGCCTCGTTGTTCCAGTAGCCGGAGAACAGGTGCTCGCCGTGGAGCAGCACCTCGCCGTCGTCGGCGATGCGCACCGTCGAGCCGGGCAGCGGCTGGCCGACCGTGCCGATCTTCGTGCGGTCCCAGGGGTTGAACGCGGTGGCCGCACAGGACTCGGTGAGGCCGTACCCCTCCAGGACGGTGAAGCCGATGCCCCGGTAGAAGTGCCCGAGCCGCTCGCCGAGCGGCGCGCCGCCGGAGATGGCGTGCGTGGCGCGGCCGCCGAGGACGGCGCGCAGCTTGCTGTAGACCAGCCGGTCGAAGACCTTGTGCTTGAACTTCAGGCCGACCGACGGGCCGCCCGCGGAGTCCAGCGCGCGGCTGTAGGCGATCGCGGTGTCCGCGGCCTTGTCGAAGATCTTGCCCTTGCCGTCGGCCTGCGCCTTGGCCCGCGCCGAGTTGTACACCTTCTCGAAGACCCGGGGCACGCCCAGGATCATCGTCGGCCGGAAGGCCGCCAGCTCGTCGGTGAGGTGCTTGATGTCGCTGACGTGCCCGAGCTTGATCGGCGCCATGACGCTGGCCACCTCGACCAGCCGGCCGAAGACGTGCGCGAGCGGCAGGAAGAGCAGCACCGAGGACTCGCCGGTCCTGAACAGCGGGGCGAGGCGCTCCACCACGTTGCCGCACTCGGCGAAGAACGCCCGGTGGCTCAGCACGCAGCCCTTGGGGCGCCCGGTGGTCCCGGAGGTGTACACGATCGTGGCGGGGGAGTCCGCGACGGCGGTGGCCCCGCGCTCGTCCACGACCTTGTCGGAGATGTCGCTGCCGACGGAGACCAGCTGCTCCACGGCGCCGGCGTCGATCCGCCAGACGTGCTTGAGCTCGGGCAGCCGGGCGTGCACCGAGGCGACGGCGGCCTCGTGGGCGCCGGACTCCACGACGCAGGCGACCGCGCCGGAGTCGCCGAGGATCCACTCGACCTGCTCGGCCGAGGACGTCTCGTAGACCGGCACGGCGACCGCGCCGGCGCTCCAGATCGCGAAGTCGAAAAGGGTCCACTCGTAGCGGGTGGGCGACATCAGGGCGACCCGGTCGCCGGGCCGCACGCCGGACGCGATCAGCCCCTTGGCGGTGGCTCTGACCTCGGCGAGGAAGTCGGTGGCGGTGACGTCCTGCCACTGGCCGCCCGCGTCCTTGCGGGCGATCACCGGAACAGCTGGGTGCTGAGCGGCGTTGCGGCGGATCAGATCCGTCAGGTTGCCGTCCGCTGGGACCTCGTAAAGGGCCGGAAGGCTGAACTCACGCAAGGCTGGTGCTCCTCATCGGCGCGACGGCGCACCCGGAGGGATAGTTGGACGGCCTGGACGTTACCCACCGGTAAAGCTTTCGCGATAGGGGTGCAGTACAGATGTTTTATGCATCACATACCCAGGAGTGCGGCTGAACCGCTCCGCGAACAGTAGTCCAGGCGCCCGGTAACCCGCAGGTAACCGGCGATAGGCTGACGGCCATGCGGGTCCATGTGGTGAGCGATGTGCACGGTGCGGCGGAGGCCCTGGCCAGAGCGGGGGAGGGCGCGGACGCGCTGATCTGCCTCGGCGACCTCGTCCTCTTCCTGGACTACGCCGACCACTCGCGCGGGATCTTCCCGGATCTGTTCGGCGCGGCGAACGCCTCCCGCATGGTCGCGCTGCGCACTGCCAGGCGCTTCGACGAGGCCCGGGCCCTCGACCGCGAGCTGTGGGAGGGCATCGACCGGCGCGGCGCCATCGAGACCGCCGTGCGGAAGCAGTACGCCGAACTCTTCGCCGCTTTTCCGGCACCGACGTACGCCACGTACGGCAATGTCGACATTCCGGCGCTGTGGTCCGAGTACGCCGCCGACGGCACCACGATCCTGGACGGCACCACCGCCGAGATCGGCGGCCTGGTCTTCGGCTTCGTCGGCGGCGGCCTGCGCACGGCGATGCGCACCCCCTACGAGATCGACGACGCCGAGTACGCGGCCAAGGTCGCCGCCCTCGGGCCGGTCGACGTGCTCTGCTCGCACATCCCGCCCGCGGTCCCCGAGCTCTGCTACGACACCGTCGCCCGCCGCTTCGAACGCGGCAGCGAGGCGCTGCTCGACGCGATCCGCACCACCCGCCCCAAGTACGCGCTCTTCGGCCACGTGCACCAGCCGCTGGTCCCGCGGATGCGGATCGGCAGGACGGAATGCGTCAACGTCGGTCACTTCAACGCCACCCGCAGGCCATGGGCCCTGGAGTGGTGACGGCTGTTCGACCGGCAGGCGGTAGCCTGCACCAGCAGACCCAGACATACGGCGCGAAGTCCCGGAGGGGCCACAGCGATGGCGGAACACACCAAGTCGAGCATCACCATCGAGGCGGCACCGGCGGACGTCATGGGCGTCATCGCCGATTTCACCCGCTACCCGGAGTGGACCGGCGAGGTGAAGGAGGCGGAGATCCTCTCCGCCGACGACCGGGGCCGTGCCGAGCAGGTGCGCCTGCTGCTGGACGCCGGGGCGATCAAGGACGACCACACGCTCGCCTACCGCTGGGTCGGTGACAACGAGGTCCACTGGTCGCTGGTCAAGTCCCAGATGCTCCGCACCCTGGACGGCTCGTACGCCGTCGCCCCGCTGGACGGCGGCGCGCGCACCGAGGTCACGTACCAGCTGACGGTCGACGTCAAGATCCCGATGCTCGGCATGATCAAGCGCAAGGCCGAGAAGGTCATCATCGACCGCGCGCTGGCCGGGCTGAAGAAGCGCGTCGAGTCCGGCCCGCCCGCCGGCGGGTCCGGCACCCCGCTCGACAAGAGCTGAGGGCCGTGCGCACGGTCCTGGTCACCGGCCCCGGTGGTGCGGGTCGCACCACGGTGGCCGCCGCCACGGCGGTGAGCGCGGCCCGCGAGGGCGCCCGCACCCTGCTGCTGACCACGGACCGCGGCGCGTCGCCGGTCGGCGTGCCCGACGGGGACCGGAGCACGGTGCCCGGGCTGCTCGCCCACCGGATCGACACCCAGGCGACCTTCCGGGCCGACGCCCGGGAGGTCCAGTCCCGGCTGGGCTCCCTGCTGGACCTGCTGGGCGCCGACCCGCTGGACCCCGAGGAGCTCACCGAACTCCCCGGCGCGGACGCGCTGGCCCTGCTGCGCGCGCTGCGCGAGTCGGCCGACCCGTCCGCCGGCTGGGACGTGGTCGTCGTCGACCTGCCGGCCACCCAGGCCGCGCTCGCCGCCCTCGCCCTGCCCGAGCAGCTGCGCCGCTACCTGCGCCGGCTCGTACCCGTGCAGCGCCAGGCGGCCAGGGCGCTGCGCCCGGTGCTCGCCCAGCTCGCCGGCGTGCCGATGCCCGCCCAGTGGGCGTACGACGCCGCCGAGCGCGCCGACCGCGGCCTCGCCGCCGCGCAGACCGTGATCGAGGACGCGGGCACGACCGTGCGGCTGGTCGTCGAGCCCGGACGGGCGGCGGCCGACGCGGTCAGGACCGCCCGCACCGGACTGGCGCTCTTCGGGCACCGGCTGGAGGCCGTGGTCGCCAACCGGCTGCTGCCGGAGGACTCGCCCGACCCCTGGCTCGCCGACCTGTCCGGCGCCCAGCGCAAGGAACTCGCCGCGCTGCGGGCCGAATTGACCGGATCCGGTACGGCGGTCCACGAACTGCCGCACCTGGGAAGGGAACCGCACGGCGCCGACGACCTGGTCGCTCTCGCCGCCGTGCCGCCGGGCCCGCCGGCGGAGCCCGGCACGGCGGACGGGCGCGCGGCCGACCCGTGGAGCGTGACCGACCGACTCGGTGACGAGGGACGTTTCCGCTGGCGGCTGCCGCTGCCGGGCGCCACCCGTGAGGGTCTGGGACTGGTCCGCCGGGGTGACGAACTCGTGGTCGACGCCGCCGGGTTCCGGCGGATCCTGCCGCTGCCCTCCGCCCTGCGGCGCTGCACCGTCGACGGCGCGGCGCTGCGCGAAGGGGCGCTCGAGGTCCGCTTCGCGCCGGATCCCGGTCTCTGGCCGCGCTGAACGCCATGCGTCCATTCGGGTACCTTCGGTAGAACAACCCCGGAGCGCCGCGAGGGAGACCGTCATGAGCGAGACCACCGACCGGCCCGACGCCGACGCGTGGGCCAAGGCCAGTGCCGAGGACACGGCCGCCGAGAACGCCCGCCGGCGGGAACAGGCCGGACAGGGTGTCGGCAGCGCCACCGAAGAGCTGCGCCGGCTCGCCGAGGCGGTGACCGAGAAGCTCGCCGAGTTCCGCAACCCGGCGGTGACGATCGCCGCGCAGAGCGTGATCTCGCAGGTCAAGTCGGTGGTGGAGCCCATTCGCGAGCGCAATCCCGAGGTCTTCGAGCACCTGGCGTCGGCCGGGACGGAGCTGCTCGCGGCCTACCGCTCGGCGGTCGCGGGGCACGAGACCCGGTGGACGGCCGGGTCCGCCGGGGATTCAGCGGCCGGACGCCGCGCGCCCGAGACGCCCCCCGCGTCATCCGGGAGTTCATCCAGTGAGCACATCGACCTCGACTGACCTCCCCTCCGGTACGGTTGGCGGAAGCGGGGATCGACCGAAAACTGAGGGACACATGGGACTCACCATCGGCGTCGACATCGGCGGCACCAAGATCGCGGCCGGCGTAGTCGATGAGGACGGCTCGATTCTTGAGACGTGCAAGGTGCCGACCCCGGCGACCCCCGAGGCGGTCGTGGACGCCATCGCGGACGCGGTGCGCACCGTCAGCACCGACCACGAGGTCGAAGCGGTCGGCATCGGCGCGGCCGGATACGTGGACGACAAGCGTGCCACCGTGCTCTTCGCGCCGAACATCAACTGGCGGCACGAAGCGCTCAAGGACAAGGTCGAGCAGCGCGTCGGCCTGCCCGTCATCGTCGAGAACGACGCGAACGCGGCGGCGTGGGGCGAATACAAGTTCGGTGCGGGCCAGGGTCACGACGACGTCGTGTGCATCACCCTCGGCACCGGCCTCGGCGGCGGCATCATCATCGGCGGCAAGCTGCACCGCGGCCGGTTCGGTGTGGCCGGCGAGTTCGGACACGTCCGGATGGTCCCGGACGGACTGCTGTGCGGCTGCGGCAGCCAGGGCTGCTGGGAGCAGTACGCCTCCGGGCGGGCTCTCGTCCGCTACGCGCAGCAGCGCGCGGCGGCGACCCCGGAGAACGCGGAACTGCTGCTCTCCCTCGGCGACGGCACCCCCGAGACCATCGAGGGCAAGCACGTCAGCGAGGCCGCGCGGGGCGGTGACGCGGTAGCGATCGACTCGTTCCGTGAGCTGGCCCGCTGGGCGGGCGCCGGCCTGGCCGACCTGGCCTCGCTCTTCGACCCGTCGGCGTTCATCGTCGGCGGCGGGGTCTCGGACGAGGGCGAGCTGGTGCTCGACCCGATCCGCAAGTCCTTCCGGCGCTGGCTGGTGGGCGGGCAGTACCGCCCGCACGCCCAGGTGCTCGCCGCGCAGCTCGGCGGCAAGGCAGGACTGGTCGGCGCCGCCGACCTGGCCCGGCAGGGCTGACACCGTGCTCGCGGACCTGCCGCCCTCGTCCACCGCGCCGGGTGACTCGGCGGTGGTCCGCGTGCTCAGCTACAACATCCGCTCCATGCGGGACGACAGGGAGGCGCTCGCCCGGGTCATCCGGGCGTGCGCCCCCGACCTCGTCCTCCTGCAGGAGGCGCCGCGCTTCTTCCGCTGGCGCAAGCCCACCGCCTGGCTCGCGCACGCGTGCGACCTGGTGACCGTCACCGGCGGCGCCACCGCCGCGGGACCCATGATCCTCTCCTCGCTGCGCGCGCACGTCGAGCGCACCGAGGACGTCCTGCTGCCGCGCACGCCCGGCCTGCACCAGCGGGGCTTCGCCACCGCCGTCGTGCGGATCGGCGGCGCCCGGCTCTCCGTCCTCAGCTGCCACCTCAGCCTCAGCGCGGCGGAGCGCGACGGGCAGTCCGCGCTGCTCCTGGACCGGCTCGCGGAGATGGGCGAGCCGTACGCCGTGGCCGGCGGCGACCTCAACGACCACCCGGACGGCCGCGCGTTCGGCCGGCTGTCGGCGGAGCTCCAGGACGCCTGGGCGACCAAGCCGTGGGGCGGCGAGAACACCTCGGAGCCGGACAACCCCCACCAGCGCATCGACGCGATCTTCGCGACGCACGGCGTCGAGGTGCTCGGCTGCGGGGTGCCCGTCGGGCTGCCCGGCATCGATCCGGCGGACCTGACCGCCGCCACCGACCACCTGCCGCTGCTGGCCGCGTTCCGGATCCCGGCGGCCGTCCCGGCCGTCTGACGGCCCTCCCGGCCGCGCCGGAAGCGGGGTCGGAGGACCGCCCTCCGCACGCGGTCAGACGACCGCGCCGCCCCCCGGCAGCTCGTCGTCGTCCTCGCCCGTGCGCAGCCGCGTGACGAGCGTGCAGAAGCCGCCGACGAAGCCGCCGACCCCCAGCGTCATGACCCACCAGGTGATCTCCTGCCGGAGCAGGATGAACACGATCAGCAGCAGCGGCCCGCCCAGGACGGCGAGCCAGGCGAACTTGGTCGTGACGTCGGCCTGCGGGAGCGGCGGGGGCTCCGGCGGCACGTAGTGGCCCTCGTCCTCGTCCTCGGCGGCCGTGTAGTCGCGCGGGCCCTTGATCACCGGATGGACGACGATGCTGCGGGTCGGCGGGCCGGAGCCGGCGTCCGCGTCCCCGTTCCCGTCCTCGGCACCGTCCTCGGGCCGGGCGGGCGAGAGGTTCTCGGCGTCGGGCCAGGAACCGGTGCCCGGTTCGGGCTCGTCGTCGAAGCCGGCGACCAGCTCGGCCCAGGCCGCGTCCTCGTCCAGGGGTGGACGGGCCGCCCCCTCGGCGGTGCCGGCGACGGCCGGCTCGGAGACGTCGGGAGCCGTCTCGTCCGGAACCTGCTCCTCCTCGCGCTCAGCCACTGGCGGTCACCTCCTTGTCCACCGCGGGCGCCAGGCGCCGGATGAATCCGTAGGACTCCTCGAAGATCCGTTCCGCGTCGTGGTCCAGCGTCGCCACGTGGTAGCTGCGCTCCAGCACCGTCTCGGTGACGTCGCCCGACGAGACCCGGCTGAGGACGACCGCGCTGTTCGACGGGTGGACCACGTGGTCCACCCGGCTGTGCAGCAGCAGCAACGGCTGCGTGACCTGCGGCAGTCCGGCGCTGACGAGCTTCCAGAAGCGGCTCAGGGAGTGGACGGCGTGCAGCGGCGTCCGGTCGTAGCCGACCTCGGCGCCGCCCTCCTTGGCGATGTCGCTGGTGATGCCCGGCACCGACGGCACCAGGTGGCGCAGCACCGGAACCGCCTTCAGCTGGTGGCTGTCGGCCTTCACCGACGGGTTGACCAGGACGATGCCGCTGATCGCGTGCCCGTGCCGCTCGGCGAGCCGCAGCGCCAGGGCGCCGCCCATCGACATCCCGCAGACGAAGACCTGCGAGCAGCGTGCGGACAACTCGCGCAGCGCGCGGTCGACCTCGGCGTACCAGTCCTGCCAGCCGGTCTGCTGCATGTCCTGCCAGCGGGTGCCGTGACCCGGCAGCAGCGGCACGGAGACGGTCAGGCCGCGGGCGGCCAGATACTCGCCCCAAGGGCGCATGGACTGCGGCGTGCCGGTGAATCCGTGACAGAGCAGGACACCGACGTCGCCACCGTCGTGGCTGTACGGCTCGGCTCCGGGCATGAGCGGCACCGTGGGACTCCTGTTCGCCGCGGGGAGGGTGGCAGGAGTTCAGCGTACGCGGCCCGGATACCCCCCGGTAAGCCCCGCCGCGTGGACGCGGGGAGTGCCGGGGGCGGAACTGGCGTTAAGGTCTTTGCGTCAGCTACAGGAGGTCCTCGGTTGTTCTACGGCGCGATGAAGCTCGCGATCGGCTCGCCGCTCAAGCTCGCCTTCCGCCCCTGGGTGGAAGGCCTCGAGAACATCCCCAAGGAGGGGCCGGCGATCCTGGCCAGCAATCACCTCTCCTTCTCGGACTCCTTCTTCCTTCCCGCGATGCTGGACCGGCCGGTCACCTTCATCGCCAAGGCGGAGTACTTCACCTCGCCCGGCGTGAAGGGGAAGCTGACCGCCGCGTTCTTCAAGGGCGTCGGCCAGCTCCCGGTGGACCGCTCGGGGGCGCGCGGCGCCGGCGAGGCGGCGATCAACAGCGGGATCGCGGTGCTGGACCGCGGTGAGCTGTTCGGCATCTACCCCGAGGGCACCCGCTCGCCCGACGGCCGGCTCTACCGGGGCAAGCCCGGCGGGCTGGCCCGGGTGGCGCTGGCCTCGGGAGCGCCGGTGATCCCCGTCGCGATGATCGACACCGAGAAGGTGCAGCCTCCCGGCAAGGTGCTGCCCAAGGTCTCGGTGCGGCCCGGCATCCGGATCGGCAAGCCGCTCGACTTCAGCCGGTACCACGGCATGGAGGGCGACCGCTTCATCCTGCGCTCGGTGACCGACGAGGTCATGTACGAGATCATGAAGCTGTCCGGCCAGGAGTACGTCGACATCTACGCCACCGCCGCGAAGCGCCAGATCGCGGAGGAGGCCAAGCGCCAGGCCGAGCTGGAGAAGGCCGAGAAGGCGGCGCAGGAGAAGCAGGACAAGGACGGGCCGGCCGGCCCGTAGGAACCGGCTCGGCCTCGGGGGAGGGGGAAGCGATGGCGGCCAAGGCGATCCGGATGTCGGTGGAACAGCCGCTGTGGCAGGCGCTCACCGCCTACCGCGTGCTGACCCTGGCCTACGCGCTCGCGCTCTTCGGCGACGCGTACGGGGAGTACCGCCACCCGCCGGCCGCGGCGGCGTACATGGCGGTGCTGACCGTCTGGACGTTCCTCACCCTGGGCCGGGTGCGCTCCGCGGAGCGGTGCACCAAGCGCTTCCTCGTCGCCGACCTCACCCTCGCGCTGACCGGGATACTGCTCACCCCCGTCATCGACACGCACCTGCGGATCGTCGAGGGCGGCCCGACGCTGCCGTCCATCTGGACGGCGGGCTCGGTGCTCGCCTTCGCGATCAAGGGCGGCTGGCGCTGGGCCGCCGTCGCCTCCACGCTCGTCGGCATCGCCAACGTCGTCGAGCGCGGCGCCTTCGCCCGCGACAGCCTGCACAACGTGCTGCTGGTGTGGGTGGCGAGCATCGCCATCGGCTACGTCGTCGAGGTCGCCCGCGCCAGCGAGCGGACCCTCGCCCGCGCCCTGCAGATCGAGGCGGCCACTCGCGAGCGGGAGCGGCTCGCCCGCGACATCCACGACAACGTGCTCCAGGTGCTCGCCATGGTCCAGCGCCGGGGCAGCGAGGCGGGCGGCGAGGCCGCGGCGCTCGGCCGGATGGCCGGCGAGCAGGAGTCCGCGCTGCGGGCGCTGATCTCCGACGGCTTCGTCCCCGACCCGCGCTCCGCCGAGAACGCCGCCGCGGTCCGCCGCGGCCGGCTGCTCGCGGCGCTGCGCTCGCGCACCGGCGCCGCCGAGGCCGACCAGGAGGCCGCGGACGCGGCGCTCGGCCCCTGCGACGTGCGGGCCCTGCTCACGCCCTACGGCAACTCGCGGGTGACGATCTCGGCCCCGGGCACCCCGGTCCTGGTCGACGCGCACGCCGCCGCCGAACTCGCGGCGGCCGTCGGCGCCGCCCTGGACAACGTCCGTACGCACGCCGGGGAGCAGGCCCACGCCTGGATCCTGCTGGAGGACGAGCCCGACGAGATCCTCGTCAGCGTCCGCGACGACGGCCCCGGCATCCCGGAGGGCCGGCTGGCCGACGCGGAGCACGAGGGCCGCCTCGGGGTCGCCCAGTCCATCCGCGGCCGGCTGCGCGACCTCGGCGGCTCCGCCACCCTCACCACCACCGACGGCCAGGGCGCCGAGGTCGAACTCCGGCTGCCCAAGGTCCGCGCGAACCACTGAACGTCCCGGGCCGGAGCGTTTGTAGAGTTGGCGCCGGTACGGGGATCAGGCCGACGAGAGGCAGTCACATGGTGGGGGACACCCAGCCCGAGCAGGACCACACCGTGAAGGTGATGGTGGTCGACGACCACCCGATGTGGCGGGACGCGGTCGCCCGGGACCTGTCGGAGGCCGGGTACCAGGTGGTCGCGACGGCCGGGGACGGCCCCGAGGCGGTGCGCCGGGCCCGGGCCGCGATGCCCGAGGTCATCGTGCTGGACCTGAACCTGCCGGGGATGTCCGGCGTACAGGTGTGCAAGGAGGCGGTCGCGGACAATCCCGCGCTCCGGGTGCTGGTGCTGTCCGCGAGCGGCGAGCACGAGGACGTGCTGGAGGCCGTGAAGTCCGGCGCCACCGGCTACCTGCTGAAGTCCGCGGGCCGCGACGAACTGGTGGAGGCGGTCCGCAGGACGGCGATCGGCGACCCGGTCTTCACCCCGGGCCTGGCCGGGCTGGTACTGGGCGAGTACCGGCGCCTGGCCTCCGACCCGGTCCCCGCGTCGTCCGACGAGCCCGAGGCGCCGCGGCTGACCGAGCGCGAGACCGAGGTGCTGCGGCTGGTCGCGAAGGGCCTGAGCTACAAGCAGATCGCGGAACGGCTCGTCATCTCGCACCGCACCGTGCAGAACCACGTGCAGAACACCCTCGGCAAGCTGCAGCTGCACAACCGGGTGGAACTGGTGCGCTACGCGATCGAGCGCGGGCTCGACGGCGAGTGACCCGCGAATGACCTGGTTCGCCCCATCCCGCATGTGACCCAAGTCACGCTAGCGTTGCCGGAGTTGGTTCCCCGTAAGGCAATGCAACGCAATGCTGGCGAAGGGAAGAGCTATGCGGGTCGGAGTACTGACCGGTGGTGGTGACTGCCCCGGTCTCAACGCGGTGATCCGGGCGATCGTCCGCAAAGGCGTCCAGGAGTACGGCTACGAGTTCATCGGCTTCCGGGACGGCTGGCGCGGGCCGCTCGAAGGCGACACCGTGCCGCTCGACATACCCGCCGTGCGGGGCATCCTGCCCCGCGGCGGCACCATCCTCGGCTCCTCACGCACCAATCCGCTCAAGATCGAGGGCGGCATCCGCCGGGTCCAGGAGAACCTCGCGGCCTTCGAGGTCGACGCGCTCATCGTGATCGGCGGCGAGGACACCCTGGGGGTGGCCGCGACCCTCTCCGACGAGCACGGCGTCCCGTGCGTCGGCGTTCCCAAGACCATCGACAACGACCTGTCCGCCACCGACTACACCTTCGGCTTCGACACGGCCGTCAACATCGCCACCGAGGCCATCGACCGGCTGCACACGACTGCCGAATCGCACATGCGTGTCCTCGTCGTCGAGGTGATGGGCCGGCACGCCGGCTGGATAGCCCTGCACTCGGGGCTGGCCGGCGGGGCCAACGTCATCCTCATCCCGGAGCAGCGCTTCGACATCGACCAGGTCTGCGGCTGGGTGGAGAGCCGGTTCAAGATCCGTTACGCGCCGATCGTGGTCGTCGCGGAGGGCGCCATGCCCAAGGACGGGGACATGGTGCTCAAGGACGGCACCCTGGACTCGTTCGGCCACGTCAGGCTCTCCGGCGTGGGCGAATGGCTCGCCAAGGAGATCGAGAAGCGCACCGGCAAGGAGGCCCGCACCACGGTGCTCGGGCACGTCCAGCGCGGGGGGACGCCCAGCGCGTTCGACCGCTGGCTGGCCACCCGGTTCGGGCTGCACGCCATCGACGCGGTGCGCGACGGGGACTTCGGGAAGATGGTCGCGCTGCGCGGCACGGACATCGTCCGGGTGCCGATCTCGGAGGCCACCGAGCGGATCAAGACCGTCGATCCGCGGCTCTACACGGAGGCCGGGGTCTTCTTTGGCTGAACCTTGAACATCGCGGGAACATCACTGCTTGCAGCAGACGATCAGTGCGCCTTATTCTCCGTCCACCCGGCTCAGACACAGTCTCGTCCGGCCGCTTCGTTTTTCCCCTTTGAGCACATGAGGAGCGCCCGGTATGACGGGTGTGACGAACAGGTGGCGCACACCTGTACTGGCGGTCGCAGGCGGCACCGCATCGGGCAAGTCAACCCTTGCCGAGGCGCTGTCGCTGCACCATCACGACACCATCGGCCTGATCCATCTCGATGACTACTACGTGCCCGCGCACGACACCGTGCGCGGGGTGCGCACGGTCAGCGCGAGCGGGTCGGAGATCCTCGACTGGAACCATCCCGGCTCGATCGACGAGCTCGCGGTGGTCGCGGCGATCGAGGCCGCGGCCACCTCGGGCCGGCACCGGCTGGTCGTCGTGGAGGGCCTGTTCGCCCTCACCCTGTCCTCGGTCGCCAACCGCGCGACGTGGCGGGTGTACGTGGACACCCCGGACGACATCCGGCTGGCGCGCAAGATCCTCCGCAAGATCGACGTCCAGCGCCAGGACCCGCGGCTGTCGCTGCTGAACTACCTGGAGACCGGGAGGGAGCGGCATGCCGCGCACGTCGCCCCCTCCCGGGCCCTGGCCGACCTGGTGGTCGACGGCACCGCCGACGAGTTCCAGATGATCGCCGCGGTGATGATGCTGGTCGGGCCGGTGCTCGCCGATCCCGTGCTGGACGCCTCGGCGTTCAGCGAGACGGCGTGAGGACGGCGGCCAGCAGCTCCGCCGTGATCGCCGTGCCGTCCAGGGTGAGCACCGACTCGGGGTGGAACTGCACGCCCGCGAACCCCGGGCCGCGCATCGCGTGCACGTCGCCGGTGGCCGGGTCGCGGCTCAGCTCCACGCCGTGGGTGGCGAGCTCCTCGGCCGTCGCGTCGTCGCAGCGCGCCGTGAAGGTGTTGTAGAACCCGACGGTCTCCGGCCGGCCGAAGAAGTCGATGCGCTCCTGGGCGCCCTGGAAGGGGACGTCCTTGCGCACGATGTCCAGCCCCAGCTCCGCCGCCAGCAGCTCCTGGCCCAGGCACACGCCGAGCAGCCCCTGCCGGTGCTCCCTGACCAGGTCGGCGGCGAGGGTGCGCAGGAAGCGCATCTTCGGGTCGCCGGCGTCGGCCGGATTGCCGGGGCCGGGGCCGAGCACGACAGGCCCGTCGTGGGACAGCGCCGCCTCCCGCAGCCCCGGCTCGTCGTAGCGGCGCACGGTCACGTCCAGCCCGGACGAGCGCAGCACGTGGGCGAGCATCGCGGTGAACGTGTCCTCCGCGTCGACCACCAGCGCGTGCGCCCGCACCGCGGGCCGGTCGGCGGGGGACGGCTCGACCTGCATCCGCAGCCAGAACGGCGCCAGGTTCGCCCGCCGGGCGTCCAGCGCGGCCCGCACCCGGATGTCGTCGGCCAGCCGGAACGCGGGGGCCGGCGCGCGCTCGGGCGCCGGCCGCACCCCCAGCGCGGTCAGCACCCCGGCCGCCTTGGCGTGGGTCTCGGCGACCTCGCCGCGCGGGTCGGAGTGCCGGACCAGCGTGGCGCCGACCGGCACCTTCAGCCGCCCGCCGGGGTCGATGTCCGCGGTCCTGATCAGGATCGGCGAGTCCAGCGTCCGGGTGCCGGCCGCGTCCCGGCCGATCAGCGCCAGCGCCCCCGCGTAGTAGCCGCGCCCACCGGGCTCGTGCCGCTCGATGACCCGGCAGGCGTTCTGCACCGGGGAGCCCGTGACGGTCGCGGCGAACATCGTCTCGCGCAGCACGTCCCGCACGTCCATCGTGGTGCGCCCGCGCAGCTCGTACTCGGTGTGCGCCAGGTGCGCCATCTCCTTGAGCCGCGGCCCGACCACGACTCCGCCGAGGTCGCCGACGGTGCACATCATCTTCAGCTCCTCGTCGACCACCATCGTCAGCTCCTCCACCTCCTTGGCGTCGTGCAGGAAGGCGAGCAGCCCCTCGGTGTCCGGCCCGGTGGCGGGGTAGCGGTAGGTGCCGCTGATCGGGTTCATCACCACGGTCCCGCCGGCCATCCGCACGTGCACCTCGGGGCTCGCGCCCACCAGGGTGCGGTCCGGGGTGTGCACGACGTACGTCCAGTACGCGCCGCGCTCGCCGCTGAGCAGCTTGCGGAAGAGGGCGAGCGCGGTGCGCGGCCCGTACCCGGCGATCTCGCCCCGGAAGGTCCGCCGGATCACGAAGTTGGCGCCCTCGCCGCGCCCGATCTCGTCCTCGATCACCCGTTCGACGATCCGGGCGTAGGTCTCGTCGTCCACGTCGAACGCGCCGCCGTCGACCACCACCTCCTCGTCCGGGAGCGCGCCGAGGACGTCCGCCAACGGCAGCTCGTGCGTCTCGTCGGGCCGCAGCACGGTCAGCGGCGTCCCGTCGTCGCGGACGTCGAAGCCGCGCTCGCGGATCTGCCGGAACGGCACCAGCGCGAGCGCGTCCAGCGCCGGGCCGCCCTCCGGCGCGCCGTCCGGCAGGGAGATGTCCGCCAGCAGCCCGGCCTCGGTGACGGGCCCGAGGAGCACTTCGACGAGGTCGGCGTCGCGGCCCGGGGTGCGGCGGCGGAGCAGGGCGAACGGTGGGCAGCCGGGGGAGAGCAGCCGCTCGACGAGGGAGGCGGCGGTGGCTTCGGTGCCGGAGACGGGATGCACGGCGGGTCCTTCCGATGGGGAACAACGGAGGGAGCGGCCCGGGAAACAGAAAAGGCCGCCCCTTGGGCGGCCTTCGCGGTCGGTCGTTACGTACGCGCGATGAGGTGGGCCGCCGGGAGAGCGGGCCACCACCAGTTGGTGTGCTGTTGCGCGAACATGTGCGGAACCCTAGCGCACGGGGGCCCGCGCAGTGGGGCTCGTCTCATCCAATGGGCGGTGTCGGATTCCGCCGGTCGTCACCCCGTAGGCTGGTCGCGTGACCGTGACAGCTAACCCCGCAGCCGGTGGAAACACCTGGCAATCCCTTCCCGCGGCGCAGCAGCCCGAGTACCCCGACTCTGAGGCGTTGCGCACTGTGCTCGCGGAGCTTCAGTCGTATCCGCCGCTGGTGTTCG